>CANPZP010000052.1 GCA_947589115.1 Candidatus Gastranaerophilales bacterium
GTATACCATCAATATACAATCAGAATTGAAAACAGAGATGAAGTTCATAAACTGCTTCAAGAAAAGGGAATCGGTGCAATGATATATTATCCGGTACCGCTTCATCTTCAAAAACTTCATAAAGAATTAGGATATAAAGAAGGTGACTTACCGCTCACGGAAAAAGATACAAAATTGGTAATGTCCATCCCCATGTTCCCGGAATTGACCGTGGAAGAACAGCAAACTATTGTTGATACGGTTGTTGAATGTTTGAATCTAACAAAACAAGCTGTTTAATGAATGTTATAAAATATAAAAAATAAAAGAGGATTAATTAATCCTCTTTTTTTTATAATCTAAACGGATAATCGTCTTTAAATTCCCAACCGTCAATCATTAGTAACATTGTACAATACATTTGACTTGCAACACAAGCTCTTTTAACATTTTCTCGGTCTGATGTGTTATTAGTATAAGGTTCATCAGGTTTTAAACTGTTATTTAAATCAACTGTATTCCACCAATAAGGAGAAAGTTCATTTTTTTGTCTGAAAAAAATAAAATAAAAAGCATCTCTTCCTACTTTATTTGGTTTACCGTTACAATTGACATCATAACGTGTTTCAATCCCGCCTGAACTTGCAAATCCGACGCAAGAGCCGTCTGTAAACTCAACCATATACCAATAAGTCCCGGACTTATAACTATTTTTAATATTTACAAAATAAGGTCTAAAATAAGTATTAAACCAAGATTCAACAGAAGAATTGTCCCCTGTCGGATAATTTTCAGATAATTGTATACCGTTTATTTCCGACATTCTTACTGCTTGATTCATTATGCTGTAAAATTTTTTAATCTTTGTTGAATGATATTGTTTTTTATAATTCTGAATTAATATTGGCAGAGTCAATGCAGCAATTATTCCGAGTATAAGAAGTGTTATTAAAATTTCAGATAAAGTAAAACATTTCTTCTTCATATATTTAAAAATTGACCTCCATAATAATTATTTTAACAAAAAATGGATTTAAAATCCATAATGTTAAGATATTGTATCAGATAATTAAGAAGATGAACGAGAAGATTATCGAAAATTTTAAAATGAATTTAAGCAAGTTAAGAAAAGCTCGTGGGTGTTCCTGTAAGTTATTATCAGAACTTATAGGATGTGATTCATCATACATAAGTAAAGTAGAGAAAGGGAGGATAATACCGCCGTTGGATAAAATAATAGCGATAGCGAATTATTTTGAAACAGAGTTTACTGAATTATTCAAAGATAAAAAAGAATAAAGTATAAGAAGAGAATAATAAAGATTTTTATGATAGAATAAAAAAGATGTCTGAGTGGCGGAATTGGTAGACGCGCATGATTCAGGTTCATGTGGTGCAAGCCTTGTGGGTTCAAGTCCCATCTCGGACATTTTTTATATTTTATATATATTTTTTATATGTTTTTTAAGTATAAAGAAATGTAATGGGACGAAGAACCCCTCCAAACGGAGTTTGGAAAAGGGTTCAAGCGTGAGAGAGCAGAGGCTGAAGTGACGAAACCGAAGAGGTTTCGTCACGGAACGCCGTTTAAAGCGAACGAACAAGAGAGTCCCATCTCGGACATTTTTTAAATTTTATATATTTTTATATGTTTTATTATATACAAAAATTAAGAAAGCAAGCTGCTTTCGAGTTTAAAAAAACATTAAAGAAACCGAAAAATAGATGTGATATGGTGCCGATGGCCGGACTCGAACCGGCACGCAGGGTGAGCTGCGTCAGATTTTGAGTCTGATGCGTCTACCAATTTCGCCACATCGGCATTTTGCATCACTTTTGCTTATAATAGCTTAAAATTATTTTTTTTTCAATAATTCTCAATAATTTTATATAAATCTTCTGCGGTTTGGGCAAAAATTTCAGCACCTGATTTTATAAGAAATTCTTTATCTTTATACCCCCATAAGACACTTATACAAGGTATTTTGGCATTTTTAGCCGTTTTTATATCAATATCTGAATCACCTATATATATTGCATCTTCAATATTTGAATTTAACTCTTTTAATACCTTAATAATCCCGTCGCATGAAGGTTTTTTGCTTATTCCGTATCCTTCTCCCACTGCGGTTTTTATATATTTATCGAAATATTTTTTTGTTAAAAATTTTACCGCATCATCATATTTATTAGATACCACTGCAAGCTTGTATCCGTTTTTTGTTAATTTATCCAGCAAATTTATTATACCTTTATAAGGAAAGGTTTTTTCGTGCATATGCTCTTTATAGTACATCTTAAAGTAACTTACTATTTTTTCAATTTTGTCTTCTTCGATTTTATAAGGTAATGCTCTTTCAATAGCGGTTCTTATTCCGCTGCCAACGCAATTTTTTATCTCCTCCAATGATTTTTCGGAAAAACCAAAACATTTCAGTGCGTAGTTGAATGAAACCTGTAAATCTTCAAGTGTATTCAAAAGTGTCCCGTCCAAGTCAAAAATTATGGTATTCTTTTTCATATATTCCTATTGTTTTTTTATTTAGTATTAAACAGTATTCTATCATATTCTTATTCTTTTTTTGTAAAAGAAATAAATATTAATTTTTTTTATATAAATTAAAATAATTAGCAAATTTATTTTTTTAGGGTTATTAAAAGAATGAAAAAAGTAAGGAATTATAAAATGAACTCAGTAAGTTTCCAAGGGAAATTTTATTTTAACCCGAATCAATTAAATCATTTGACAATGTGGCAGAAATTTCAATTTTTACAGCACAAGGACAGAATTATTGATACATACTGTAAAAAAGGTACGGAGCCGGTGTTCTCGCAGGGAAAAGTAATTCTTGATATTATTGATTCAAAAGAAAATATATTCAAAAAATTATCAAATAAATTCGGCTTATATATAGAAAAAATAAAATAATAAATAATACATTTATTATGGCGTCTTAATACTTTACATTAGGATACACTTTTATTCACTTTGTCCGGCTTTACGGTTTAAATTGTGATTTTTTTAAGCTGCCGCTTAAA
This sequence comes from Candidatus Gastranaerophilales bacterium, assembly GCA_947589115.1. Taxonomy (GTDB): domain Bacteria; phylum Cyanobacteriota; class Vampirovibrionia; order Gastranaerophilales; family Gastranaerophilaceae; genus Avigastranaerophilus. Next base: position 3,019 of record CANPZP010000052.1, read on the forward strand.
ATTTGTTCGGACAATTTATTATGAATATTATTGCTATTTAGTAATTTATATTTAATAATAAAAAGAATAAAAGAGATTTTTAATGAAAGCTTTGAAATATGATAAATATTGATGAATTTAGAGAGCTAATGGCAAAAAAGACATATGTGGGAGTTGATTCCGAACTGTTTAAAATGTTTCATAAATTAAGCCAAGAAGCAATAAAAATAACAATGGAAATCAACAATAAATATCATACAAAAGAAGAATTAAGAGAACTTATGATAAAATTAACTGGGAGAGAAATTCATCATACATTTGGTCTTTTCCCGCCTTTTTATACGGATTGCGGAAAGAATATAAAAATCGGCAAAAATGTATTTATAAATTCTTGCTGCAGATTTCAGGATCAAGGCGGAATTGAAATCGGAGATAATGTATTAATCGGGCATAATACAACCATAGCGACATTAAATCACGAACTTAATCCGGAAAACAGAGGAAATTTAACTCCTTCACCCGTAATAATAGGGAATAATGTATGGATAGGTTCCGACTGTACAATATTACCCGGAGTAAGAATATCAGACGGTGCAATAATCGGAGCGGGAAGTGTTGTAACAAAAGATGTCGATAAAAATACAATCGTGGCGGGGAATCCTGCAAGATTTATAAAAAGAATTGAGGTAAATAATGATTAAAAATATTTTATTATTATGTTTTGCGGTATTAATAATTATAGGAGTTCAAACTATGGCAGAAGCTAAACATCAAAAATCAGAACAAGCGTGGGATAAAACATTTGCTAAGTCTGAGAAAGTAAATCATCAGAAGGTAAAATTCCAAAACAGATACGGAATAACGTTAACAGCGGATATGTATACACCAAAGAATTACAAAGGGAAATTACCTGCAATAGCTGTATCAGGCCCATTTGGTGCCGTAAAAGAGCAGGCATCAGGATTATATGCTCAAGAGATGGCAGAAAGAGGCTTTTTAACAATAGCGTTTGACCCGTCATATACCGGAGAATCAGGAGGTGAACCAAGATATATGGCTTCCGGAGATATCAATACAGAAGATTTTATGGCGGCAGTAGATTTTTTATCGGTGCAAAAAAATGTTGATTCCGATAAAATCGGATTAATAGGAATATGCGGATGGGGCGGACTGGCAATTAATGCGGCGGCATTAGATACAAGGGTTAAAGCAACCGTAGCTTCAACTATGTATGATATGTCAAGAGTTAATGCATACGGTTATTTTGATAAGACTGATGAAAACGGAAGATATGAAATGAAAAAAGCTTTAAACGCTCAAAGAATTGAAGATTTCAAACTCGGGAAATATAAACGGGGCGGTGGTGTTGTCGACCCGCTTCCTGAAGATGCTCCTTTCTTTGTTAAAGATTATTATGACTATTATAAAACCAAAAGAGGATATCATAAACGCTCTTTAAACTCTAACGACGGCTGGAATGTAACAGGTTGTATGTCATTTATTAATCAGCCTATTTTATCTTTTGCAGATGAAATAAGAAGTGCGGTTCTGTTAATTCACGGAGAAAAAGCCCATAGCCGTTATTTTAGTGAAGATACATTTAAAAAGTTAAAAGGGGATAACAAAGAGCTTATGATTATTCCTGATGCAGTTCATACTGACTTGTATGATAAAAAAGATATAATACCTTTTGATAAAATAGAAAAATTCTTCAAAGATAATTTAAAATAAATGAATAAGCTGTTGATTTAGTATAAAATCAACAGCTTATTTTTTATAAAAATATTAAATAAGTTTATTGGTCGTATTCTTTTTCAAATCCGAACAAAGAACTTACCGACTCTCCGTCATGGATTCTTGAAATAGCTTCACCTAATAAAGGAGCTACGCTGAGTTGAGTTATTTTTTCGGGTAAAAAGTTTTTGTTTAAAGGAATTGTATTAGTAACAATAACTTCTTTAATGGGTGCTTTTTCGAGTCTTTCCAGAGCCGGGCCTGAAAATACGGGATGGGTTGCACAGACATAAACATCTTTTGCACCCTTATCTTTAAGTAATTGTGCGGCTCCGCATATAGTTCCTGCCGTATCTATTATGTCATCAAACATTATGCAGGTTTTATCTGTTATATCACCTATAATATTAACTGCTATGGCTTCATTATGTCTGTTTCTTCTTTTATCTATAATCGCCATAGGGCAATTCATCTGTTTTGCAAAATATCTGGAACGGGTAACTCCGCCCATATCAGGGCTGACAATAACTAAATCATCCTGAGGAATATTTAATTTTTTAACATAATCAACCAGTACGGAAGTAGCATAGATATGGTCAACAAGAATATTAAAAAATCCTTGGATTTGACCGGTATGCAAATCCATGGCTAAAATTCTGTCTGCACCTGCAGTAGTAAGAAGGTCGGCAACTAATTTTGCCGTTATTGCTTCTCTGCCTGATGTTTTACGGTCTTGTCTTGCGTATCCGTAGTATGGAATTACAGCTGTTATTGATTTTGCACTGGCTCTTTTAAATGCATCTATTATTATTAATAATTCCATTAAATTCTCATTAACGGGATTACAAATAGGTTGAATGATGAAAACATCATCTCCTCTTATACTTTCTTGAACTTGGACATATATTTCACCGTCCGCAAAATTTTTAACAATCATAGGACCTACGGTTGTACCTAAGTATTGTGCTATTTCTTCCGCCAGCTGCATATTAGAACGTCCGGCAAATAGTTTTATGTCATGTGTCGGATTTATTGTCTTTTCACCCTGCGGAAACGCCAACTCTAACTCTAATTCCATCATTTACTGCCTCCTGAATATTGCTCAATTTTCTTTCTTACCCATTGTGAAAAAATTTTTAACGGACTTCTCGTTATAGCTAATGAATATGCTTCAACATCTTTTGTTATTACACTTCCTGCGCCGATTGAAGCCATCTCATTTATTGTGACCGGCGCAACTAATACAGAATTTGAACCGGTATTAGCTCCGTCTTTTATTATGGTTTTACTTTTAACTTTGCTTATCGGATTATAATTTGCCGTTATTGTTCCTGCACCTATATTAACATGACTTCCAAGTTCTGAATCTCCGATATAGCTTAGATGTGATACATTTGTGTTGTCTTTTATTTCTGATTTTTTTATCTCTACAAAATTACCTATCCTGACATTATTTCCTATTTTTGCACCATCCCTTATATGCGCAAACGGCCCTATCTTGCAATTTTTTCCTATTGTATTTTTACCCGTTATATATACGTTTGGCAATATAATAGTGTCTGCGCCTATTACGGTTTCGGGTGATATAAAAGTGGAATCAATATCGGTAATTTGAACTCCGTTTTCCATTAATCTTATTAACGATTTTTTATTTAATATTTTTGTTGCTTCAGCTAAATGCAGCTTAGAATTTATTCCGAAAATTTCTTCGTTGTTCTCTAAAATGTATGATTGAACATTTAAATTTTTTTCAACAGCCCACTTAACAATATCGGTTAAATAATATTCTCCCTGCGCATTATTATTTTGAAGCGAATTAAAACTGTCACGTACAGTTCTCCAGTTTATGCAATATATTCCTGCGTTTATTTCTTTTACAGCCTTTTGCTGAGGATTAGCATCTTTCTCTTCAACTATGGCAATAAATTTATTATTTTTATCTCTTATTATTCTTCCGTAATTTTTCGGATTTTCAAAAATAGCTGACATTACGGTTAAATCTGCATGGTTATTATCATGAAATTCTATAAAATTATTTATGGTTTGAGAAGAAATTAAAGGGGTATCACCGCAAAGAACTATTACATAACCGTTAAAATCATTTAACAACGGCGCCGCTTTATTTACCGCATCTCCTGTTCCAAGCTGCGGAGTTTGTAATACACATTTTGTATTTTCATAATTTTTTACAACATAATCTTCAACTTTGTCAGCTTCATGTCCGACAATAACAAAGTTTTCATCTATACTTCCGGTGTTATTAACTGCATCTAATACATATCCCAGTAATGGTTTATTAAAAATACAATGAAGAACTTTAGGTAAATCAGACTTCATTCTTGTACCTTTGCCGGCAGCAAGAATTATTGATTTCACTTTTTTGTTCAACATATTTCCATTCCCTTTGTATTTATAATACTATTTTTACAACAAAAATAAAATATTTTACACAAACATTGAAATACATTTTGATAAAAATTAATAAATTGTTATAAAAAAAGACATCCGATAAAGGATGTCTTTTAAAACGGATATAAAAAATATTAACGTTTTGAGAATTGGAATCTTTTTCTTGCTCTCTTACGTCCGTATTTTTTACGTTCTTTAACTCTTGCATCTCTGGTTAATAAACCTTCAGCTTTTAAAACAGTTTTATAATCTTCGTTAATTTTTAAAAGTGCTCTTGAAATACCGTGTTTAATAGCACCGGCTTGAGCTGTGACACCTCCGCCGACTGTTTTAACTCTTACGTCATAATTTTCTTGATTATCAGTTAAAGCTAACGGTCTGAATACCATCATTTCTAAAGCTGCACGGTTGCCGAAATAATCATTAAAAGTTTTACCGTTAACAAAAACTCTTCCTTTTCCTTTAACTAATTTAACAACAGCAATTGCAGTTTTTCTTCTACCGGTTGCCATAATTTCTTTATCTGCCATTATTTAGCCTCCGTTTCATTATATACAACAGGTTTTTGAGCCGCATGCGGATGCTCTGCGCCTGCATATATTTTTAATTTATTAAATTGTTCTTGCCCTAATGTGTTATGAGGCAGCATACCTTTAACAGCTTTTTCTAAAGCTAATGTCGGATTTTTTTCCATTAATTCTCTGAATGATGCTGATTTTAAGCCGCCCGGGTATCCTGTGTGATGATAATATATTTTATCTGTTTCTTTTTTACCCGTTACGCTGATTTTTGCAGCATTGATTACAATTACAAAATCACCGGTGTCTACATTTGGTGTATATTGCGGTTTGTGCTTTCCTCTTAATAAATTTGCGGCTAATACTGCTAATCTGCCTAAAGTTTGACCTTCGGCATCAAGTATATACCATTTTCTTTCTACTTCAAGAGGTTTAGCTGAATATGTTTTCATAAGCTTTCTCCATTTATATCATTGTATATTACTTTTACTAATGTCAGCCCTGTTGGGCTTATGGTCGAACCTGCTTTTGTTTTATCCTTAGATTCAAGAATATCTTTAAGTGTCTCGGGGGCTAAAGATTTTCGCTCAATCATAAGGAGAGTTCCGACGATCGATCTGATCATATTGTACAAAAACCTGTCCGCTATAAAGTCAATATATATAAAGTCACCGTCTTTAACTGCTTTAGCTTCATACATATTACATATTACAGCAGGATTTGAAGTCCTCATCTTTTTGAAAGAAGTGAAATCATGCTCCCCTTTTAAATATTGCAGAGCCTCATTCATTCTTTCAACATTTAACGGATATTTGATGAGTAAACAATTTACATCCCAAGCACTTCTTTGTTTCCTGTTGACAATTGTATATCTGTAATATCTTGCCTTGGCACTTTTTTGTGCATGAAATGCCTTTTCGACTTTTTTTAACCCTTTTATACTGATATCTTTTGGTAATATCCCGTTTAATGAGTTAACGAACTTACTCGGATTCAGTTCAAGCTCAGTATCAAAATGGGCAACTTGCCCTTTAGCGTGAACTCCGGCATCGGTTCTGCCTGAAAAGATTGTTTTGGTTTTTGTTTTTGTCAATGTACTGATTGCTTTTTCCACTTCCCCTTGTATCGTTTTTACGGGATTATTAGTGTTAGGCATCTTTTTGGGCTGTTTTTGACTGCCCTGATATTCGGTTCCTATGTACTCTATCTCAATTAAGTATCTTTGCATTATACTAATTGAATTAAAGCCATTTCTACACCGTCACCACGTCTTGGCGGTAAGTGATATATCCTTGTATATCCGCCGTTTCTGTCTTGGTATTGTTTCCCGATTTCAGAAAATAATTTTCTTAATACAGTTTGAGGTATTAATTTTTTACCTTCCTGCATTTTTTCAAATATTTCACCTGTTTCACGGTCAACAAATTTTGATGTTTCTACATCAAAAATAAATTTAGCAGCCTGTCTTTTGGCATGTAAATCACCTCTTTTTGCAAGGGTAATAATTTCTTCGGCATACGGTTTTAACGCTTTTGCTTTAGAAATTGTTGTTTTGATTTCCCCATGTAAAAACAGCTCGGTTGCCAAAGATCTTAATAATGCTTTTCTTTGGTCTTGCGGTCTGGACAGTCTGTTTCTGTTGCATTGGTGTCTCATTTTATTTTCCTTTGTATCTTATAATTTTATACTTCTTCCAGTTCTACACCCTCAGGATTCGGTTGAAGTTCAAGTCCTACTTGGTGCAGTTTTTCTATTACTTCATCAGATGATTTTTTACCGAAATTCTTAATGTTTAATAAATCATGTTCTGATTTTTTCAATAACTCGGATAAAGAATTAATACTTGCTCTCTTTAAACAGTTATATGCTCTTACTGATAATTCCAAATCTTCAATGGAAATACTCGGAGTTTGTGTTTCTTCCTCAACATCTTCTATTATATGTTGATTTGTTAATACTGCCGGCTGTCCCGTTATTGATGCAATTTGCATAAAGTGTTCAATCAATAAGTTTGCTGATTGGCTTAATGCACTTGATACATCTATACTTCCGTTTGACCATATTTCCAATGTTAATTTATCATAGTCTACAACATCTCCGACACGTGTGTTTTCAACGTTATAACTTACTCTTTTAATAGGCATAAATGATGCATCAATAGGTAATAAATCTATGGGAATATTTCCTTTATTTTCTTTTAATACATCAACTGTTCTGTATCCTTTACCTGTTTCAACGGTAATATCAGCAGAAATACTTCCGCCTTCCGATATTGTACATATTAACCAGTCGGGATTAACAACTTTTACTCCGGCAGGCAACTGCAAATCACTTGCTAAAACCGGGCCGGGTCTGTCAATATCAAGTCTTAAATGTTGAGGATCTTTATCTTCGGTTTTTATTGTTAAACCTTTTAAATTTAACATTATGTCTATTGCATCTTCAACAATACCGGGGATTGAAGTGTATTCGTGAGTTATACCTTCTATCCTGATTGATGTAACAGCAGCACCTTCAAGCGAGGATAATAATACTCTTCTTAATGCATTACCTATTGTTGTTCCAAATCCTTTTTCTAACGGTTCAACTACAAACTTACCGTATTGTGAACCATCTGAAGATGTTGTTGTGTTTATACATTTAATTTTCAATTCCATTATAATCATTCTCCTACAATTATTTAGAATAATACTCGATTACAAGCTGTTCCTTAAGTTCAGGGTCTAATTCTTCACGTTCGGGAATACGGTCAAATGTAATCTTTAATGCTTCTTTATCTATTGTAATCCATTGAGGTGCAAGCGCTAAATCTATTGATTCGGATATGGATTTTATAAAATCAACGCTGCTTGCTTTGAAGGTTATTACATCTGAGGGTTTTACCGTGTATGACGGAATATCTACCCTTTTGCCGTTTACTAAAACGTGTCCGTGATTAACTATTTGTCTGCCCTGTTTTCTTGTTACGGCAAACCCTGTTTTAAAAATTATGTTATCTAATCTTGATTCTAATAATTGTAATAAAACAGTACCTGTGACACCCTTAGTTCTGCTTGCTTTTTCGTAATATCTTACAAATTGTTTTTCACTTAACAAATATGTTAAACGAATTTTTTGCTTTTCATTTAAGTGAATAGCATATTCTGAAAGTTTCTTTCTTGCTGCGCCATGCTGACCAGATGCATTTTGTCTTAATGAAGAAACAAGCTTTCTGTTTGATAAATCGGTAACTCCGTAGTTACGATATAATTTATTTGATGGTCCTGTATACTTAGCCAATTTTTTGACTCCTTACGTTCTTATGTTATACTCTGCGTCTTTTTGGAGGACGACAACCGTTGTGCGGTATAGGTGTTACGTCCTTAATTAATGTAATTTCAAGTCCGGCAGCTTGAATAGCTCTTATAGCCGTTTCTCTGCCTGAGCCCGGACCTTTGATATACACTTCAACCTTTTTCATACCTTGGTCTATAGATTGCTTTGCAACTTTTTCTGCTGCTGACTGTGCTGCAAACGGAGTACCTTTTCTTGCTCCTTTAAATCCGCACCCGCCTGCAGATGCCCATGCAATAGCGTTACCTTGAGTATCTGTTGAAGTTACGATTGTATTATTAAAAGTGGATTGTATATGTACAACACCTTGTAATACATTCTTTTTTTCTTTCTTTTTAGTTTTTACCGGTCTTGCCATTGTTTATATTACTCCTTAATTATTTCTTGTTGGCGATTGGGCCTGTCTTTTTGCCTCTTCTTGTTCTTGCGTTTGTTTTTGTTCTTTGTCCTCTTACGGGAAGTTTACGTCTGTGACGCATCCCTCTGTATGAGTTGATTTCACTTAATCTTTTGATGTTGACGGATTCTTCTCTTCTTAAATCACCTTCGATTGTGTAGTGTGAAATCTCTTCTCTTAATGATTTAATATTGTCATCCGTTAAATCATCCGTTCTTAAATCTTCTGATATACCGCATGCTGCAAGAATTTTTGAACTTCTTGCCGGCCCTATACCGTAGATATAGGTTAATGCGATTACCATTCTCTTGTTACGGGGTAAATCTACCCCGGCGAGTCTTGCCATAATTTCTCCTTTTATTAATTGTTATTTACTTGGTTTTTTGTTTTTGTTTCCGTTTGGGCTTGGGTATAGCGTCACCTTTAAAATTTGGTCTAACTTATTTATATTCGAGCCAAACTTTAAACCGGCTCTGCCGGCGCCCTACGGAATTTCGTCTTGAAATTGCTTTTCGCTCGCTGCTGTCGTTGGCTTCACTCCGTTGTTGCCAACTTCGCACTCGCTTACCGGGTTCGTTTCACTCCACCCGTCCGCAATTTCGCTGTCTTGAAATTGCTTCCCGCTCAAGCCTGTCGTTCGTTCGCCTTTGGCTGTCCTCACTTC
>CANPZP010000053.1 GCA_947589115.1 Candidatus Gastranaerophilales bacterium
CGTAAAAATTCGTTACATATAAATCAGAGTTAGTTACATCTTCACTAAAACTTATAAAATATATCGGATATCCAATAAAAAATAACAATCCCAAAAATAATAAGTTAATACAATATCTTTGCAGTATTTCTTTACTGTTCGTCTTTTTGTAATAAATAATAGTTACCAGAGAAGTAATAATAAGTAATATCGGGGTAATCCAATTTGTATATTTTAGTGATTTATATAAAATATCGACAGTAACATTATTTATTTTTTGAGCAATAGTCAACGTATTATCAGTGACAGCGTACGACATTTGAGCCAATACAATAAACACCACAATATCATATATAAGACATATACTTAATAAAATTCCGAATATCCAATTATTAAATTTCTTCCCAAGCATGATTTTTAAAGAGATTAAAACAGGTATAATTATAATCGGCAATAGATTTTTAATTTCTAATATCGTATCAATCACACTATAAAAATATGAATTATCCATATTTTCTCCTATTCTTTTATTCCGTTTTCATCAGACACAAACTGTTTCTTCCATTTCAGAAGCTTTATATTGTTCTTTTTATCTTAATTTTCCAAAACAATTTGTATAATAATTATAATTATCAAATAATATTAGGAAAAATTTTTAATAATAATTAATATATACAATATTAAATAATTTAAAACTTGCAATTTAATATATCCATTATGTCAACACTAAGAGAATCAGCTATTTTATAGAGTGTTTTTATTTTAATATTATTTACTCCTCTTTCTAATGTGCTTATGGAATTAATATTAAGTTGGGATTTATAGGCTAATTCCTCTTGTGAAAGTCCTTGTTTTAATCTTATATATCTTACACTTTGACCTATTTTAAATAATAATTCATCTTTCATAGCTATATTTCCGATAATTTATTTATACGTTTCTAACGATTTTAATAATATCATAAATAGTTTAATAGTAATATAGCTCCAAAATCGGAAATAAAATTTTAACAATTGTAAATATAACACTGGTAAAAAAATTAAAAATAGTGTAAAATAACAAAGCAATCAATATTATTGTGAAGCAAAAGGGAGTTATGTAAATATGAATATGAATATATTTAATTTTATAAAACAAGTTATAAACCTTTTAACTTCAGGTGTCTCTTTCAAAAAAGAAGTTTGGGCGTGGTGTCCCGTAAGAGTTAATAATCGTATAAATAAGTAGTATATATTTATATGTTTATTAACTTAATCAAAGTGATGATTTTTGTCATCATTTATGTTGTCATGCATAAATGATATTTACAAAAATCTTCATTCGTTTTACTGTGTAAATAATAGAAAGAGAATAGAAATGTATTATCCGTCGATTGAAGAATGTAAAAAAATAGCAAAAGATTATAATGTAATACCTGTAACCACTGAGATTTTATCGGATATAACCACTCCGATTCAGGTTTTAAGGAAACTAAAAGCAATAGATGAGCATTGTTTTTTATTAGAGAGTGTAGAAAAAGCAGAAAGAATAGGCAGGTATTCGTTTTTAGGTTTTGAACCGTCTATGGAAATAACATGCAGGAATAAAAAATTAACCGTAAAGACGAAAGATAAAAAAACGGAGGAGATTACCGATAAACCGCAAGAGTACATTCAACGGATATTAAACGAGTATAAGAGTCCTAAGTTTGAAAATTTACCGCCATTTTTAGGAGGATTAACGGGTTATTTTTCGTATGATTTTATAAAATATTTTGAACCCGAATTAAACCTTAATGCTAATGATGATGAAGAATTTAAAGATGTTGATTTAATGCTTTTTGATAAAATTATTTCTTTTGATAACTTTAAAAATAAGATTATTATAATAGTCAATATCAAAACTGATAATCTTGAAGAAAATTATAAAAAAGGGATAAGTGAAATAGAGCGTTTAAAGGAGATAATACAAACAGGAAAAGATTATGAAATAAAGCGAGGGATATTAAAATCAGAATTTCGAGAGCTTTTTAAGAAAGATGAATTTTGCAAAATGGTAGAAAAAGCAAAAGATTATATAAAAGAAGGTGATATATTTCAGGTAGTATTATCAAACAGGTATGAAGCCGACTATGAAGGTGATTTATTAAATACATACAGGACATTAAGGACAATAAACCCATCACCTTATATGTTTTATTTTGGAAGTAATGATTTGGAAATAGCCGGAGCTTCACCGGAAACTCTTGTAAAACTGGAGAACGGGAAATTGTATACATTTCCGCTTGCAGGCACAAGAAGGCGGGGTAAAACCGTAAAAGAAGATTTAGAGCTTGAAAAAGAGCTTTTGTCAGATAAAAAAGAACTGGCAGAGCATAATATGCTTGTTGATTTAGGCAGGAATGATATAGGCAGGATATCTGAATTCGGAACGGTTGAGGTTGAAAAATATATGTCAATCGAGAAATTTTCACATGTAATGCATATAGGTTCAACCGTTACGGGCGAAATATCGAAAACAAAAGGACAGCTTGATGCAATAGGCTCGATACTTCCTGCAGGAACGCTTTCAGGTGCACCAAAAATCAGAGCTTGCGAGATTATTAACGAGCTTGAAAATAATAAACGGGGAATTTACGGAGGCGCCATCGGTTATCTGGATTTTACGGGCAATCTTGATACGTGTATTGCCATTAGAATTGCGTATAAAAAGAATAATAAAGTATTTGTAAGAGTCGGAGCAGGTATAGTTTATGACAGTATTCCGGAGAATGAATACAAAGAATGCATCAATAAATCAAAGGCTGTAATGAATGCTCTCAATATTTCTCAGGAGGTCTTATGATACTATTGGTAGACAATTTTGACAGTTTTTCATATAACTTGTATCAATATATCGGAGAAATAAATCCTGATATAAAAGTTATAAGGAATAATGAATTAAGCCCAAAAGAGATAGAGAAATTGAACCCCGATAAAATAGTTATATCACCGGGGCCGGGTAAACCTTGTGATGCAGGGTTTTCAGAAGAAATAATAAAGTATTTTGCGCCTAAAAAACCTATATTGGGTATATGTTTGGGACATCAGGCCATATGTGAAGTATACGGAGCAAAAATAACATATGCAAAAGAAATAATGCACGGTAAAACCTCTGAAATAACTCTTGATTTATCATGCCCGATATTTAAAAATCTCAAAAAAAATATAAAAGTCGGCAGATATCATTCGCTTTCTGCGGACAAAGACACAATAGCGCCCGAACTCATCATCACAGCGAGAAGTGAGGATAACGAAATAATGGGAGTAAAACACAGGGATTATAATGTATACGGACTGCAATTTCATCCTGAATCCATACTGACGAGTGAGGGCAAGACGATTATAAAAAACTTTTTGGAAACGGAAAATAAATGATAGAAGAAGCATTAAAAATATTGGTAAAAGGAGAGTCCTTAAGTTACAACCAAACAAAAGAGGTAATGAAAGAAATAACTGAAGGCATGGCAGCAGAGTCGCAAATATCGGCATTCTTAACGGGTTTAAGAATAAAAGGAGAAACAATTGACGAGATAACGGCGTGTGCTGATGTGATGAAAGAAAAGTGCATAAAAACCGATTTAAAGGGGGCAGAAACTCTTGATATAGTTGGAACCGGCGGAGATATGACAAATACATTTAATATCTCAACGACCACAGCGTTTGTAGCTGCGGCAGGCAAAGTGCCAATAGCAAAGCACGGCAATCGTGCATTAACAAGCAAATCGGGTTCAATAGACGTGCTTGAAGCTCTGGGTATAAACGTAAATACAACTTTACAAAAAGAGTATGAAATATTTAAAAAGCTGAATATATGTTTTATGTTTGCTCAAAATCATCATCCTGCGATGAAATACGCATCAAAAGTAAGAAAAGAGCTGAAATTTAGGACAATATTCAATATATTGGGGCCATTAACCAATCCTGCATCAGCTTCATCACAACTTTTCGGTGTATATGACAGAAGTTTGGTGCATACACTCGCACAAGTGATATCAAATCTGGGAGTAAAAAACGCAATAGTGGTTCACGGTGAAGATGGAATGGATGAAGCAACCATAACCGGTGAAACGTACATATCTGAAGCAAGAAACGGAATTATTAAAGATTATACAATAAAACCTGAAGATTTTATGTTAAAAAGAAGCACTTTGGAAGAAATAAAAGGTTCTTCTCCAAAGGAAAACGCACAAATAATTTTAGATATTTTTAAAGGCAAAGAACGAGGTGCCAAACGTGATATAGTCATTTTAAACAGTGCGCTTGCTTTTTATACTTACAATAAAACACGCTCGATTCAAGAAGGTATTGACTTAGCTAAAGAGATTATCGACTCAAAGTTATGTCTTGATTTACTTAATAAATACATTGAAATTACTAACGAGGTATAAATGAATATACTTGAAAAAATAGTTGCCAAAACGCAAATAAGGGTTAATGAGTTAAAAAAAACCACAGATATAAACGAATTAAGAGATAATGCATACAAAAAGGAATCAAAAGCATTTATATTTGAGGAAGCATTAAAGAAAAAAGAAATGGCATTCATATGCGAAATCAAAAAAGCATCACCGTCAAAAGGGATAATAGCACAAGATTTTCCTTATATATCAATAGCAAAAGAATATGAAGCAATAGGTGCAGATGCAGTTTCAATACTGACAGAGCCCGATTTTTTTCTCGGAAGCAGGGATTATTTAAATGAAATATCACAGGTAATAACAACTCCGATACTGAGAAAAGACTTTATCACGGATGAAATACAGATATACGAATCAAAATTAATCGGAGCAAATGCAATATTATTAATATGTTCAATACTTGACGAAGAAACGTTAAAAGATTTCATAACAATAGCGGATTCATTAGGGCTTTCATGCCTGATAGAAGCTCACAGTGAGGAAGAAATAGAAAAAGCACTTAAGGCAAAAGCAAGAATAATAGGAGTAAATAACAGAGATTTAAAAACGTTTGAAACGGATATAAATACAAGTGTAAGATTAAGAAAACAAGTTCCGAAAGAAATAATATTTGTATCTGAAAGCGGAATAAAGACGAGAGAAGATATAAAAATACTTAAGGAAAATGAAGTAAATGCGGTATTAATCGGCGAAACATTTATGAGAGAAAGGGATAAAATGAAGGCGCTGAAAATATTAAAAGGAGAGTGGGTTGAAAATTAAAATATGCGGACTGCAGACCATAGAAGATATTGAAGCCGTAAATGAAGTAAAACCGGACTATATAGGTTTTATTTTTGCCGTTGAAAGCAAGCGCAGAATAACTTTTGAACAGGCAGAAAAGATGAAAAATAAGCTGTCTGAAGGAATAAAAAGCGTAGGTGTTTTTTTAAACGAAAAGATTGAAAATATATCTTTTTGTGCTGAAAATAATATTATAGATATGATACAGCTTCACGGAAAAGAGGATAATAACTATATAAATCAATTAAAAGAGAAAACTAATCTACCGGTAATAAAAGTATTTAGTGCTGATAAAGAGCTTGAAAATAATATAAATAAAACAACGGCGGATTTTGTATTAATAGATAACGAAAAAGGCGGAAGCGGAAAAGTTTGTAATTGGAAGCTTATACCTGAAAAACGGAGTAAAAGAATATTTCTTGCAGGCGGATTAAACATATACAATATAGAAGAAGCAATAAAGACCGTGAAACCATACTGTGTGGATATAAATTCAGGAGTGGAAACAAACGAAAAGAAAGACAAAAATAAAATAAAAGAAATAACAGAAAAAATATCCGTGGTGAGATTTTAAGAATAAAAAAAATCAGATAAAAAAGGAATCAAAATAATGAGTAAAACAAAATTCGGAATATATGGCGGACAATACATCCCCGAGATTCTGATGAATGAAATAAAAAATCTTGAAAATGCATATGAGTATTATAAGAATGACGAAAAATATAACAGCGAACTTAAAGAATTATTGACAAAATACGCAGGCAGACCGTCATTATTATATTATGCCGAGAATATGACAAAAGATTTAGCGGGAGCAAAAATATACCTAAAAAGAGAAGACTTAAACCATACTGGTTCACATAAGATAAACAACGTACTGGGACAGGCATTATTAGCAAAATATATGGGCAAAAAAAGGATAATAGCTGAAACCGGTGCAGGTCAGCACGGAGTAGCGACAGCCACAGCGGCAGCATTATTGGGTTTGGAATGCGAAATATTTATGGGGAAAGAAGATACAATAAGACAGGCGCTTAATGTATACAGGATGGAGTTACTCGGAGCAAAAGTAAATGCGGTAACAACAGGGACACAAACACTAAAAGATGCGGTAAATGAAGCAATGAGGGAATGGTCAAAAAGAACGGACGACACCTTATACGTGCTTGGTTCGGTAATGGGGCCTCATCCTTTTCCTGTGATAGTAAGAGATTTTCAAAGCATAATAAGTAAAGAAGCACGTGAGCAAATTTTGGAATATGAAGGGAAGCTTCCAAAGGCGGTAATAGCATGTGTAGGCGGCGGAAGTAATGCAATGGGTATGTTTTATAACTTTATTAACGATAAAGAAGTTGAATTAATAGGCTGTGAGGCGGCAGGGCTTGGATTGGATACGGAAAAACACGCTTCGAGTATAGCAAAAGGCAGAATAGGTATATTTCACGGTATGAAATCATTATTTTGTCAGGATGAATACGGACAAATAGCACCTGTTTATTCAATTTCAGCAGGATTGGATTATCCCGGAATCGGGCCTGAACACGCTTATCTGTATTCTACGGGCAGGGCAAAATATGTACCCGTAACTGATAAAGAAGCCGTAGAAGCTTTTGAATATCTGTCAAAAACGGAAGGAATAATACCTGCAATAGAAAGCGCCCATGCCGTAGCTTATGCAAAAAAAATAGCACCAAATATGGATAAAACAGACATTATAATTATATGTCTGTCAGGCAGAGGCGACAAAGATGTTGCAGCTATTGCAAGATACAGAGGAAGGGATATTAATGAGTAATATTTATAAAGCATTTGATAATAAAAAGGCATTTATAGGGTTTTTAACGGCAGGTGATCCTGATTTAAATACGACAAAAGAATGTATTTTAAAAATGCAGGAAGCAAAAGCAGGATTAATAGAAATCGGAATACCGTTTTCTGACCCTATTGCGGAAGGTAAAGTTATTCAGGAGGCTAATATTCGTTCGCTAAGTAACGGAACAACAGTTGAAAAAATTTTTAATATGCTTAAAGAATTAGCACCTGAAATAAATATTCCGCTTGTTTTTTTAACATACATCAATCCCGTATTTAACTACGGATATGAAAAATTTTTTAAAGAATGCCAAAAATCAGGTATAGATGGGATTATAATCCCCGATTTACCGTTTGAAGAAAAAGAAGAAATAAACCAATTCGCCGATAAATACGGCATTGATATCATTTCATTAATAGCTCCCACGTCTGAAGACAGAATAAAAACAATAGCAAAAGATTCAAAAGGATTCGTATATGTAGTATCATCAATGGGAGTAACGGGAATAAGAAGCGAAATTACTACAGATTTGGAATCAATAGTAAAATCGGTAAGAGAAGTAACAAAAACTCCTGCAGCAATAGGGTTTGGGATTAATACAGCGGAGCAGGCAAAACATTTCTCACAGATTGCCGACGGAGTCATAGTAGGAAGCGCAATTGTTAAAATCATTGAACGCCATGGAAAAAACTCGCCCGAGTATGTTTATAACTACGTAAAATCCATGACGGATGCAATAATTTAATCACATTAAAACTTGATAAAATTTTGTGTTTTAAATAATATTTTTATGTAAATGATATTAAGAAAGAAGGTAGAATATGGCGAGAAGACCGGTTATAGCAGGCAATTGGAAAATGCATAACCTGCAGCAGGAAGCAATAGATTTAACAAACGGAATAATGCAGGCAATAAGAGAAGAAGAAAAATCCAGACTTCCTGAAGTAATAATAGCACCGACATTTACATCATTATATGCGGCAAATAAAGCATTAAAAGACTGCGGATGCGGTAAAGTAAGATTAGCGGCTCAAAACTGTTATTTTGAAGAAAAAGGAGCATTTACGGGCGAGTGTTCAGTTCAAATGCTTAAAGATACCGGCTGTGAATATATAATCATCGGACACTCGGAAAGAAGACAATACTTTGGTGAAACTGATGAAATGGTTAATAAAAAAGCCCAAGCAATTTTACAAAACGGATTAATACCGATTATATGCTGCGGTGAATCATTAGAACAAAGAGAAGCAGGTGTTACTGATTATCATATTGCATCACAGATAACAAAGGCATTAAGAGATATTTCATCTTCCGATGCCGCAAAATCAATAATAGCTTATGAACCGATTTGGGCAATAGGTACGGGAAAAACCTGCGACAGCAAAGAAGCAAACAGAGTAATTTCAATGATAAGAAATGTTGTAAAAGGTTTATATGACGAAAATACGGCTGATTCAATAAGAATCTTATACGGCGGAAGCGTAAAACCTGAAACAATAAAAGAACAAATGGCTCAATCTGATATAGATGGTGCATTAGTTGGCGGTGCAAGCTTAAAAGTTGACAGCTTCAGCCAAATTATCAAAGGCGCTATGTAATTATTGACAAATAAAAATACAAAAAAGAGAAATGACAAAAACATCATTTCTCTTTTTTTCTTGTAATAAAATATCATTATTTCAGGTCATTTTTCTATTGGAATAAAAAAGAGAGGTATAAAACCTCTCTTTTGTTTGGAATTAAAATAACTTATTTTTCTTCGTTCCAAGAATACATTTTTCTAAGTTCTTTACCGACTTTTTCAAGTTGATGTTCAGCCTTAAGTTTTCTTGTAGCTAAGAAATGAGCTCTATTTGCCGCTTTATTTTCGGTAATCCATTTGCTTGCAAAAGTACCGTCTTGGATTTCTGAGAGGACTTTTTTCATTTCTTTCTTTGTTTCATCGGTAATAATACGTTTACCTGTTTCATAGTCGCCAAATTCAGCTGTATCTGAGATAGAGTATCTCATCTTAGCGAATCCGCCCTGATAAATAAGGTCAACAATTAATTTCATTTCGTGAATACATTCAAAGTAAGCATTTTGAGGGTCATAACCTGCTTCAACAAGTGTTTCAAAACCTGCCTGCATTAAAGCTGTAACACCACCGCATAAAACGGCTTGTTCACCGAATAAGTCTGTTTCTGTTTCTTGTCTGAATGTTGTTTCAAGAACGCCTGCTCTTGAACCTCCGATACCTGCCGCATAAGCGAGTGCGGTTTCCATAGCTTTTCCTGTCGCATTTTGATATACGGCAACTAAACAAGGAACTCCTTTTCCTTCAACGTATTCGCTTCTTACCGTATGCCCCGGCCCTTTTGGTGCAATCATTACAACATCTACATCGCTCGGAGGTATAATTTGATTAAAATGAATATTAAATCCGTGAGCGAATGCCAATGTTTTACCAGCCGTCAAATTCGGAGCAATTTGTGATTTATAAATATCTGCTTGTTTTTCATCGGGAAGAAGAATCATTATAAAGTCAGCTTTTTTAGAAGCTTCTTCAACCGTAGCAACTTTTAAACCGGCTTCTTGAGCTTTATTCCAAGATTTAGAGCCGTTGTATAAACCTACGATTACATCAATACCGCTTTCATGAAGATTTAAAGCATGTGCATGTCCTTGACTTCCGTAGCCGATTACAGCTACCGTTTTCCCTTTTAAAAGACTTAAATTACAGTCTGCCGCATAATAAATTTTTGCCATAATTTCCTCGTTTTCTAAACTTTTACTCGTAAAAAACCATATTTTCAGTTTAATCCTTAAAAAAACATAGTCAATATTTTAATTTTTAGAAAAAAATATAAAGATTTGCACTTATTTTTTTATTAGTTAAAATTTTAGTATAAGTAATTTAAATCCGGAGATAAAAATGGCAACGGAACAATTAAACAAAACCGAAAAAATGACGGGCGCCAGAATATTTTTAGAATGTCTGAGAAAAGAAGGCGTAGATAAAATATTCGGATACCCCGGCGGTGTAATATTACATATTTACGACGAATTATATAAATGTGATTTTATAAAACATTATTTGGTAAGACATGAGCAGGCTGCCGTACATGCAGCGGAAGGCTATGCAAGAATAACCGGTAAACCCGGAGTTGTTCTTGTTACGTCAGGGCCGGGAGCTTGCAACACGATTACAGGTATTGCAAATGCATACTATGACAGCTATCCTCTTGTTGTTTTTACAGGACAGGTAGATTCCAAACTAATCGGAAATGATGCCTTTCAAGAATCAGACATTGTAGGTATTACAAGAACATGCTGCAAGCACAACTACCTTGTTAAAGATATTAAAGACTTACCAAGAATAATAAAAGAATCATTTCATATAGCAAGCACCGGTAAACCCGGCCCTGTTGTGGTTTCTTTACCTAAAGATATTTTAACCGCAAAAGCGGAATTTATATATCCCGATAAGGTAGTATTACCGGGGTATAACCCCACTTACGAAGGTCATCCGATGCAGTGCAGAAAAGCCCTAAGCCTTTTGTGCGAAGCTCAAAGACCTGTAATTATATCAGGGGGCGGAGTTATCCATTCCGAAGCATGGCAGGAAATTCGTGCACTGGCAAGAAAATTAAACATTCCGATAGCTACTACTTTAATGGGGATCGGAACATATCCCGAAAGTGATAATTTATCACTGGGAATGCTGGGCATGCACGGTAATTATTGGGCAAATTTAGCCGTAAGTAATTGTGACGTACTTTTTGCAGTAGGAACACGTTTTAATGACAGAATTACAGGATGTTTAAAACGTTTTTGTAAAGATGCTCAAGTTATACACGTTGATATTGACCCTTGTTCAATAAGTAAAAACGTACATGTTGACATCCCGATAGTCGGAGATGCAAAAAATGTACTTAATGTAATGCTTAATGACTTTAATACAGGAAAATATAAATATAATGAACCAATGCGGCAAGCTTGGGTTGAACAAATAATGTCCTGGAAAGAAAAAAGAGCAATAAGAGCGGTAGAAAATGCCGAAATGAGTCCTCAAGACGTAATAGAACATATATATGAAAAAACAAAAGATTTAAACCCGATAATAGCAACCGAAGTCGGACAACATCAAATGTGGACGGCACAATTATATAAGTTCAATCAACCCAGACAGCTTGTGACTTCAGGAGGCTTAGGTACTATGGGCTTCGGGTTTCCCGCAGCCATGGGTGCTCAAATTGCCGCACCTGACAGACTTGTATTTAATATAGCAGGCGACGGCAGTATACAAATGAATATTCAAGAACTAATGACCTGCGTTGATTACAAAATCCCAATCAAAATAGCTGTTATAAATAACGGTTACTTAGGAATGGTTAGACAATGGCAGGAAAAATTATTTAATAAGCATTATTCTCAGACTCCGATTTCTTCTCCGGATTATGTAAAACTCGCAGAAGC
>CANPZP010000054.1 GCA_947589115.1 Candidatus Gastranaerophilales bacterium
GCTTTAGGTAAATTGAAATCCGGTGATGATAATGTTGCAATAGGGCAAAATGCATTAAGTAGTTATACTTCCACTGTAGTAGATTCAAGTGAACCCGAAGAAGATAGTTATGCTTCGAATATAGCAATAGGGAAAAATTCGTTAAGTTCTTTAGTTTCAAGTTCGGGAGGAAATATAGCGCTTGGTTCATACGCCCTTTCAGGTTTTTCTTCAGGTTCTCAAAATATAGCCATTGGTGCTAATTCAGATATTTCTTCAGGCTCACGAAATATTTTGATTGGTTATCGTACAGAAATAAGCTCTTATGCAGGTGAAACCCCTGAAAGTTCAATAGCAATTGGATATAAAGCAAGTGCCGCAGGAAAATATTCAATTGGTATTGGATATAATGCTGGTGCGCATAACTCTCTTGAAAGTATTGGAATAGGTAAATATGCCGGAGGACTTCATTCCGGTTCTAACATAATAGCTATTGGGAATGAAGCATTATCCGGAAGTAATGGCAACTCAGCTTATCGATATTTCCAAGGTTCAAAAAATATTGCAATTGGAGATCATGCCGGAAGTGTTATTGCTTCGGATAATAATATTGCAATAGGCTATCATTCATTAAAGGGTGACGAACCATCTACAAAAGGTATGGTCGGTGGGGAAAACGTTGCCTTAGGTAATGAAACAATGGTTGAAAATACATCAGGTAAACAAAATGTTGCGATTGGAAATAATGCTATATATAGGAATACAACAGGAAGCAATAATACGGGGGTAGGATATGATGCTTTGGCTTCCAACAAAGGAGGTTCAAATAATACGGCAATAGGACAATATGCATTAGTAAAATTTAACGGCAGCTATAATACGGCTGTAGGGTCAAATGCAATGGCGGGTGCAGATTCTTCTGCGTCTGGTTCTTCATTGACTTCAGATTATACTGCTTCATATAATACGGCAGTTGGGTATAATGCATTATCAAACAATATTGAGGGAAGATATAATGTTGCATTGGGTTATAATGCCGGAAGGTATATTAGAGGTAGTAATAATATATGTATAGGTAATGATACTTGTTATTCAGGTACTTCGTATTATTTTGAATTGGGAGGCAATGGCTCTAATAAATATTTATACGGCTCATTGCCCAGCCCTGATCCAACAGCTAGCGGTTGGAGAAGCGGTACTTTATTTTTTGATGGTTACTTTTATCCAAAATATTTGGGTGGCTATTCCAAAAAAGTTGAAGAAATATATGTAAATTCTATAAATTATAATAGAATGCAACAAAATTCTGATATAAGATTAAAAAATGTGTCAGGAAATTCAAATATCGGTTTAAAAGAGATATTACAAATACAGCCAAAGAATTTTACATTTAAAAGAGATAAAAATAAAACACCGCACGTAGGTGTAATAGCACAAGATCTTCAAAAAATATTCCCTAATTCAATAGGAAAAGATACTGTAGGTTATTTAACAGTATCAAAAGATGAGATGTTCTATGCAATGATTAATTCCATTAAGGAATTATACGCTAAATTCCAAGATATGATGGCAAAAATATCGGGCTTGGATAAGAGAATAGAACAGCTTGAGAAACAAAATGCCGCCCTTGAAAAACGTTTAGAAAAATTGGAGGCTAAAGAAACTAAAAAATAAAATTAAATAAATAACAATCACAATCAGTATAATAATTACTTCCTATTTGCAGCCACTAACGCTTGGCTGCTTTTTTTATGCAGTTATTATTTTTGATTAAATCTGTTAATAAAGTCTATACTTTTTCTTATATCTTCTTCCGAAAACATTTCAAGTACTATAGACGGAGATAAATTTAATTCTTTTATTGCCGAAAAGATTTCATTATAATCAAGTGTTCCGTTTTCTAAATTAGAATGGTCGTCATTTGTTCTGAAATTATTATGTATATGCATATGATATAAATTTTTGTTATATGCTTTAATCCAGTCAACGACTTTAGTATTATGAGCATATAAATTGACATGACCTGAATCTAATGCGAGTTTAAAATTATTTGAGTTAACTTTTTCTGTTAAATCTAAACAATAATACGGACTTGTTTCAAAAACATTTTCAATAACTGCGGTTATATTTGAATGTTCAAATTCTTTTATAAAGTCCTTCCAAAAGCAGATAAAATTTCGTTTAAAAGATTCTTGAGAACCGTAATGCAGCGTGCCTTTATTTCCCGTGTGAAATAAGACCGTATCCGCTTTTAGTTGTTTTGCCGTATTTAAAGATTGAGTATATCTTAATTCAACTGTCTTTCTTAATAATAAATCTTGGGTTGCTATATTTAAATCCGAGAACAATGCGTGGACTGTTATTCTGTTTTTAAAATCTTTTAAATCTTCTTTAAGTTGAAGAATAACATCATTTTCAGAAGTATTAATATTTTTATAAAACGGGAGTCTGCTGATTTCCAGTCCCGTATTTAATTCATTTGCAAGTTGTGCGGATTCTCTTATTGTTTTTTTTGCTGATGAAGATATTAATAATTTATTATTCATTTTATTCTGTTTGGCTTAATGTATTATGGCTTATACGTTCGGTAAACTCATTTATAAAATTCTTTAAAACTGAAGATAATATGGCTTCATTAAATTCTTTAAAATCGTAAGATAATTTTTTTGTTGAAGATGTATAACCTTCGGTTTCATAGGTTGTTTCAAGTATAACTCTTGAATACATAGGGGTGGTAATGGATATTTTTGCATAAGAATTATCTTGTTTAATTGCAAAATAACTTTCATCTTCATCTGTTGAGAAATTAATATCGGCATTACCGAAGGTTTCTTTATAAACTGTTTGATAGTGATAAAAGACGGGAATAACGATTTTCTCGAATTTGTTGAACAGTTCTTTTTCTTTTTCTTTTGAGAGCTTGGAATTTTTGTTGCCCGGATTCATTACCGCAATGTAATCTTTAATATCAGATTCATAGAAATAATTAAATTCATTTTTTGCGAGCATTTGTTCATTAATTGCCTGCGCTAAAACAGGTTGAATTTCTTCATAAGGAAGAGTTATTTCTGCGGAGTTTGCATATACTTCACAGGCTCCGTCTAAAACTCTTTTTATCCTTTGCAATACCGATTTAGCACCTATAATACCGGCATTATACAGAATTAAATAGAATCCTGAATGCTCTGCAGATGCCACAATATCGTTACTTCTCGGTACAGATTTTATTAAGCTTGCTATTTTATTTATGTTTAAATATTTTTTATCTAACGGTATTGTTTTAACATGCATGAAGATTGTTTCTTCCATATTTTCTTCTATGCATTTGTTAATGAAATGCTTTAATACCGTGGGTGTATATTCGTTTGTATAAACACCTGTTTTTTTGTCTATTATGTTTGTTACATTTAAAATCTCATCATTTGTATCTATTTTTCTGTAAAGTATAGATTTTTGAAGAGATAAAAATATTCTCATTAATATAACGGAATCAGGCTCATCCAAATTAAAAAATTCGTCAATTCCGTAATCAAAGGCACAAAACAGGATATCTTCAATTAAAGAATCCATAACAAATATAATGGGAACTTTATCTAAAGTTTTTATTGCCCTTATTTCTTTAACTATATTTACTGAATCCGATTTAGACCAATATAAAATAATTATGGAAGGTGAGCAGGAATTTAAAACGGAAATAGCTTCAATAAAAGAAACGCATTTTATTTTATCGCATTCTCTTAAAAGCTTTATTTTATCTGAAATACGTTTAGCAACTTGTGAGTTGTTAGATATAATGAGAATTGAACCGTTTTTCAATTTATACCGCCTTCTTACCTAAAACATACCTTTTTTTCTGAAATAAAGAACAGCCCCGACTGATGTAATAATAGATAGTGCAACAACAATTAAGAACCCGAAATGAGTTGTTCCGAAAGGAACTTTTACATTCATTCCCCATAATCCGCCAATCATTGTGGGAATAGACATTATAATGGTAATAGCGGCTAAGAATTTCATTACCTGGTTTAAGTTATTATTTATTATTGAGGCAAAACCTTCCATCATCGCTTCCAAAATCATCCTGTGCATATCTACCATTTCAATTGCCTGTCTTGTATCAATTATAACATCTTCGAGCAAATCCGCATCATCTTCCGTTGTTTTTATTAAGTTTGATGATTTTGAATTAGCCATTCTCAATATTTTTTGTAACACAATATCATTATCTTTTAAGGCTGTCGAAAAATAAACTAATGTTTTCTGAATTTCCATTAATTGAAATAATGCTTTATTATTTGTAGCTTTCTGTAGCTCTGTTTCTATGTTTTCGGTTGTCCTGTTGATTATATCCAAATATTTTAAATAAAATTTTACCGACCTGAATAAGATTTTTAACATAAATTCTGTTTTATTTCTTGTATCAAAAGTATATGACGTGGATTCATTAAAAGAAGCCAGAATGTTGTTATCACTTGAACAAACGGTAATCACGGAAGTGGGGGTTAAAATAATACCTAAAGGCAATGTATCAAAACATCCGTCGTCAGTCATAATAGGCAGATTGGTAATTATAAGTAAATTCCCGTCTGCTATTTCAATACGTGAACGTTCATCAAGGTCCAAAGAATTTAAAAGGAAATCCTCATCTAATCCTAATACTAAAGAAACCTGTTTTATCTCTTCTTCGTTAGGATTAATCAGACTGAACCATGAACCTGATACAGCTTCACTTATACTTAAATTTACAAGTTTTTTATCTTCTTCTGTTTTAAAAATCTTAATCATATTTCTATTCTCAGAATGCTATATGTAAATTAAAGCATAAATTTAAATATAATAAAAGTATTAAAATAATCTAAGCTTTATAATTTAATCCGGCATATTTAGGTGTGGATTTTGCAATATCATTGCTTTGTTTTTTTTCTAATGCCGAAATGAGATTATTTAATACCGAAATTTTAGTTTCGTTGGCTTTATTTTGAAGCTCAAATGAATCTTCTTGTATGGGTTTTAAAGGAAGAGAATTGCCAAAACCGATAGATTTTCCCATCATATCTGCATTTTGAAACATGTTTGACTGTATATTATTTAATGCAAATAACGAATTTTGCATTAATAAATATGATGACAACATTTTTCTTACTCCTTTACGTACAAATTATAACACATTTTATACTTTATTTAAAGCCCCCTTATCTTGTTTTTCTTTTAATTCTTTTTCATATTCGGCTTTAACATGAAATTCATTATTTCCGTCTTGATTTTTTGCTCTTAATTTATACATTAATTTAGGAACAATATATCCGAGCGCCAGACAGCATATAGCAACATTGAGAAGGGTTGATGCCACTTTGAAACTTTTTATTGTGTTTAAATATTTTGTTTTATTTGTATGATTTTTACTTTCGTTTATGAATGTTTCCAAATCTTTTGTTAATTGTTTTATCTTCTTTGTGTCAATATATTTTCTTGTATCAATTATTTCTTTGCCTTCGGAATTTTTTATCGTCGCTATAATTTCGGATTTTTTAGCGGATTTAACTACAATATTTTCAGGATTATTGAAAATATAATCATAAATTTTTATGTCATCTGATGTGAGCTTTGAGGCAAAATCTTTAACTTCTTTTTGAAGTGTTTCTGATTTTAATATATTTTTTGCATCAGATGATGAAAGAATTTTGGCATCTAAATCAATAGGATGTTTTAAAAGTTTTGCTAATTTGTTAATTCCCTTTGAAATGCATTTTCCTGCGCCGTAAACAAAAAACAGGAAAGACCCTTCTTTTATCGAGTATTCCTCAAACTCGCCTTTTGTTCTTGCATTGCTTAATCTTTCCGAGCTTATTCCTAAATCTAATAACAGCATATTTTTAACGGGATTAAACATGAAATTTTCTGCGGCTTTAACCAGGGCAGATGACCCGAAGGCAGGATTTTTCTTTGTATTTGAGGTATTAAATTCTTTAAATACGTCACTTTTCATACTCAGTAAATTGTTATATTTATTTTTACCGCTGTCAGTTAAAACCTGATTTTCCAGAAACTCTTTTTCAATATTTTTCTTTGTCATATTGTGTTTGAATTTAGTCAAAGCAAAATAGGAAGCCATTGTAAGTCCAAGAGATAAGACAAACTTTAACAATGTTAATCCTTTAAATTTAGGTAGATTTTTTTGAGCGGTTTTTAACTCATTAACAATTTTTTCACTCTGAGCATGTTTGATTGCTTTTTGTAAATATTGGTTATCTTTGACAACTCTTACATCAACTTCGGGACTTAATCCCGCTTTTTTAATAATTAATTTGTCAATTAATTTTTTATAACACGGAATCCCAAACAGCCAAATAGCGCCGGTACCTACTTCATCCAAAAGTCTGTCTTTACCTTCCACTTTCCCGCCGGCGTCATATGAAAAATAAGTATAACCCGCACTGTTAAAGATATCTTTTGCCGCTAAAGGTATTCTTGAATCAGGCGAGCCTAATTTTGATAATATTTGTGAGCCTATTGATGCACCGCTCATTAAAGCCCCCAAACCATATTCATTAATCTTTTTATTTCTTTAGGAATATACATTTGATTTTATCTTTTATACTTACCGTCGTATTAAACGTTTGTAAATATAAAAAATTGTCTGTTTTTATTATTAATGTTATTAAATGTAACATAAAAACATTTAAGGTACGGGGTCATACCCTCCCGGATGAAGAGGATGACATTTTAATATCCTCTTTACGCCCAGATAAGAGCCTTTTATAACTCCGTATTTAATTATAGCCTGTTTTGTATATTCGGAACATGTCGGGTAAAATCTGCAAACGGGCGGTTTTAGTTTCGAAAACATCTGATATATATTTATTAATTTGATTAGTATTCTTTTTATCATATCTTATTTCTTTTATCGGTGTATCTAATATAATATTACTTCAGGTTCCGTTTTATCTTCAAGTTTTTCTGTTTCATAGTCCATATGCTGAATAAGGCAATACCTTTTACCCGCATCTAAAAGCATATACTTTATTCCCTTTTCTTCAATATCCCACAAATCTTTTATTTCGACTGCGACATAATCTTTCGGATTATTTATTAAATATTGTTTTAGCCCTTCTAAATCCTTATTATTAAAGAATTTAACATAATTATCATAATAATAAACCAGACTGTACTTTTTAGAAGGAATAAATGCCGCAAGAACAACCTTGTCTTTATGGGCTATTTGCGCATAAGATATTAAGTCATTTTCTCCGCCGTTGATACTTATAAAATTAAATATACTCGGAGCTATTATAAAAGATAAACTTATCATCAGAATTACGTTTGATATGAATACAATAAGCCGTCCTTTTAGTATAACTGCGAATATTCCGATAAGCGGTATAACGAAAAATATGATTATTAAAGGAATAAATAAATGATTTAACCCTTTGAATAACCATTGATTTAATACATTATGCCCGAACAGCCCGATTAGGGAAATAACAATTAATGTCACATCGGGAATTAAAGTTGAGAAGAAAATACTTTTATCATGCTTCTTTTTAACTATGTATTCATACCAATAGTGACCCGAAATACATGCTGCGGGAAACATTAAAAATAAAATTAAAAATGTAAATTCTTTGCCGTATATTATTGCAAATATTAATGTTGTAAAAAATAAGATTGTATTTAACGATAAAAATTTTTCAATTTGACGAAGTTTATTCCATTTCTCTCTTAATTTATCTTCTGAGTTTTCTTTAAAATAACTTATAAAAGAGTTTAAAATTCCTTTGAATCTTGAACCTAAAACCCATAAAAAAGAGAAAGACCAGGGTAAAAATCCCAAAAGGAATACACCCAAAACGTATAATACGTCTTTGAAACCCCAATTTTTAATTATTAATATAGGCTGTAAGTATTCTTTTATAAATAAAAAACCGTGTTTGTGCAGCATAATAATATGCCACGGCATTAGAAGTATAATAAAAATAATAATTCCCGGAATTAAGTATTTGATTTTTATTAATTCTTTTGTTTTCCCCGAAAAAATTAACATCATAACAGTGGATACGGCAGGGATAAGAAATCCTAAAATTCCTGCACTTAATACAGATACAGATAAGAAAAATAAAATGTAACTCCATATCATTGTTCTGTATTTTATATTTTTGGTAAAGATTAAAATGTATACTGCTAAAATAGTTTGAATCATTAAGAAAGAGGATAATAAATCCAATGTGGAAAGTCTTGAGAAAATGATAACTCCCAAACAAAGCGCAAATATTAAGGCAATAAGAAAAGCGTAAGTTCTTTGCAAAATATTTTTAACCGCAAAAAATAAACATAAAATGCCTATACAAGCACAGCAGGAAATTGGCAGCCGAACCGAGGTTTCGGTTATTTTCCCGAAAACCAAACAAGATATATTGGTTATCCAAAAATACAACGGACTGTAATTGTATACGTTTTCGCCGTTAAGCCTTATATTAACCCAATCATTATAATTTAACATCTCCTTTGCCATTGATACAAATTTTGTTTCATCAGTATCAATAAAGGGATAATTGTTAATATTAATAAAATATATGCAAATACACAGCAATAATAAAACAGAAGGTAATATTATATTTAATAATTTTATGCTATTTTTCATAATTTATCACTCAATTTTATTAGTAGGGTAAAAGTTAAATAATTTTTTGGAAAAATGAAATTAACCTGACAGGTAATTTATTTGGAACAAATAACACGAGCAGCATGAACACCGGAGGCTGATGCTTGGATTAAACCTCTTGTCACACCTGCTCCGTCCCCGATTGCATAAAGATTTTTTACTCCTTCGGTTTCCAAATCATTAGTTAATTTTACTCTTCCGGAGTAAAATTTAACTTCGACCCCGTAAAGAAGCGTGTATCTGGATGCCGTTCCGGGGGCTATCTTATCCAGAGCATAAAGCATCTCTATAATGGCGGTCATTTGCCTGTAAGGAAGCACCAGACTTAAATCTCCCGGAGTAGCGCAAGATAGAGTAGGCGTAATAATACTGCTTTTTATTCTTTCGGGAGTAGACCTTCTGCCGTCAAGTAAATCTCCGAACCTTTGAACTAAAACACCGCCTGCTAACATGTTTGCCAATCTGGCTACATGCTGACCGTATGCTATAGGCTCTTTAAACGGTTCTGTAAACTTTTCTGAAACCAGTAGCGCAAAATTGGTATTTTGTGTTCTGTAATTTGCGTAACTGTGACCGTTTACGGTGGATATACCAGAATAATTTTCGGTAACAACCTCACCGTAAGGATTCATACAAAAAGTTCTTACTTCATCCCCAAAAGTGGGAGAATGATATATGAGTTTAGATTCATATAATTTCTCTGTGATAGGTTCAAAAACGGGAGCCGGAAGCTCTACACGAACTCCGACATCAACGGCATTATTAACCATTCCTATTTTATTTTTTGCAAACTCATGAGTAAGCCAGTCAGCGCCTTCCCTTCCGGGAGCAATTATTACATGCTCGGCTTCTATTTTTTGGTTATCCTGAGTTATTACTCCTTTTACCTGTGAATCCTCCACAATTAATTTATCAGCTATGGTATCATATATTATTGTGATTCTTTCACTAAGATAATCCTGCATATTTTTTAATACATTTAAACTTCTTTCCGTACCTAAATGTCTTACGGGAGAATGCACAAGTTTTAATTCCGCTAACGTTGCCGCTCTTTCAATATCGGCAAAAACTTCTTTATCCGTACCGAATACTTCATCGGTTGCACCAAATCTTAAATACGTATCATCAGTGTATTTTACCAATTCTTCCACTGATTTTCTGGGCATATAATCTGATAAATGTCCGCCTACATCTGGAGTAAGTGTTAATTTGCCGTCCGAAAAAGCACCTGCTCCGCCCCAGCCGCATAAAAGTCCGCATTTTTTGCAGGTAGGACATTTTTCATATCCTTCTCTTAATAAACACTTTCTTTTCTCTATCTGAACACCTTTTTCTATAAGAATAACTTTCCAATCAGGTTTGAGTTTCGTTATTTCAAGAGCCGCAAATATTCCGGCAGGACCTGCGCCAACTATAGCTACATTATACATTTTTTTCTCCAATGTTTTCTTCCAAAACATCATGATTGTAACGTAAACTCTTCATCTTTTGAACAAATATTTATAAACAATTTACTTAACTCAATCTATTTTTTGTATAATTGTATCTATGAATATTAAAATAATCGCTGTAGGTAAAATTAAAGAACAATATATAAAAGATGCATTGAAAGAATATGAAAAAAGGCTTGCTCCTTTTTGCTCCTTCTCTATTTCCGAAATTCCCGCAGAACAAATCCTTGATGAATCCTTGGCTGATAAATATAAAGATTCTGAAGCTGAAAAAATATTGCAGTTAATAAAAAAAGATTCCTATGTTATAACTCTTGAAATAAAAGGCAAGATGCTCTCTTCCGAAGAGTTTGCCGTAAAATTAAAAGAAATTTCATATATGGGAGTCAATGATATAACCTTTATAATCGGAGGCGCAAACGGATTAAGTCCCTCTGTATCCGATATCGCATCTTTTAAACTGAGTTTTTCCAAAATGACTTTTACTCACCAAATGATAAGATTAATTCTGACGGAGCAAATCTATAGAGCTTTTAAAATCAACTCCCATGAACCCTATCATAGATAATTTTATAACCTAATGGGATAATCATCTTTAAATTCCCATCCGTCTTTTTGGAGTAACTCGCCACAATATGAAAAATGCCCATCTTTGCAATTTACAATTGAGTTTTCTCTTTTATTATGTTCCAAATAGCATGAATTCTGGCCGGTACAAACTCTTACAAAGTGTATGTTTTTTTCACGATAGTCATATTGCTGAATACGAAACTCAAATACATCTCTGCCCGGATAATTAGGCCCCTTTTCGCCGTTTACATCAAATAAAACCTCTATAACATTCTCATTATTAAAATAGGAGTTATAAGGAAAAAATATAGAGCCGTCATTTAAAGTATAAATATATTTAGGCGTTTCATCTACTTCAGTGGTAGGATTATAAACTTTATATGTTGAATTTTCGTGTTTTGTTACGGGAAAACTATTTAAATATTTATTCCACCAGACATCAAGACTATCAACATGTCTTTCCTCACCGGAATCTTTTATAAAGTCGTAATTATCAACTTGAGCCAACCTTACGGCTTGAGATAGTGATGAGTAAAATTTCTTTAATCTTGCCGAAGTTTCTTGTTTTCTGTGGTTTGCCATAACAATGGGAACAGTTATTGCGGCAATAATCCCGATAACAACGAGGGTAATCAAAACCTCAGCTAAGGTAAAACCTTTATTTCTCTTCATACTTACACTCCTTTTATATAATTATATTTGTAT
>CANPZP010000055.1 GCA_947589115.1 Candidatus Gastranaerophilales bacterium
GCGGTTTCAATTCGTTTATGATGCTGTATTAATACGGGAACTGTTAGCCCTGCAATGATTCCTATTATTACAAGAGTGATTAATACCTCAGATAAAGTAAATGCAAGGGTTTTTCCGCCACGGGGGGGGGTAGATTTGATGTTTATTTTCCATATTCTCTCTCCTTATATCCTTCATGACTTCCTATTTTACCACTTGTTATTATTTTATGCAAGAACAGATACTCAGTAAAATTTAAGAATTGATAAATCCTGCCCACGAATTATAACCTGATGGGATAATCACTTTTAAATTCCCATCCGTCAATTTCAAGCAGTCTTGTACAATAGTTTGCACTTTTATATTCTTTACAATAATTGATATATGGATTACGTTCATGCCATCCATAATAACAAGAACTTCCACCACAAACTTTTACCCAGTGTATATCTTCATCATCATAATCATATTGTTGAATATGAAACATAAATACATCACGTCCTTTATAATTCGGACCTTTTTCTCCATTAACATCATATAACAAACTGCAGCTTTTATAATAACCGCAATATTCGCTAAAAATTACCAGTGAGCCGTCATTTAATGAATATATATAATCAGGTGTAATTCCCGTTTCATCTGTTGCCGAAGTAATTTTATATGTTGTATTCTCATGTTTTGTAATGGGTAAGCTGCTTAAATATTTATTCCACCATAAATCTAAATTATTATCTTTATATACAGAATATCGTTCGGCGTGTGAATCTTGCATAAAACTAAAATTATCAATTTGCGCTAATCTTACGGCTTGAGATAGTGATGAGTAAAATTTCTTTAATCTTGCCGAAGTTTCCTGCCTTTTGTGAGCTGCCATAACAATAGGAACAGTTATTGCGGCAATGATTCCTATTATGACAAGGGTGATTAATACCTCAGATAAAGTAAATGCAAGGGTTTTTCCGCCACGGGGGGGGGTAGATTTGATGTTTATTTTTCATATTCTCTCTCCTTATTTCCTTCATGACTTCTTATTTTATCACTTGTTATAATTTTTATCAAGGAAATAATAATTTCTATACAAAAAATAAAAATCTGTCTTGAATAATTTTTTTAAGACAAAATTGAACCTTTATATTCTTTAATATAGTTTTTTATAAATGTATTTGCATCAATAGGTTTATCGAATAAATATCCCTGCCCGTAATTACAATTTATTTGTCTTAAAAAGTTGAGCTGTTCTTCTGTTTCAATTCCTTCCGCCACTGTTTTCATGCCGAGCTTATTTGCCATCTGAACTATACTTTCTGTTATAATCCTTGTATTTTCATCTGATATAGAGTTTTTTATAAAGCCCATATCCAATTTTATGATGTCTACAGGTAAATGTCTTAACATGTTTAAAGATGAGTAACCTGTTCCGAAATCATCCATAGAAATACAAAATTTTAGTTCTTTTAATTTATTTAAAATATTTTTAAATCTTTTTTCATTGTCAAAACAAGCGCTTTCAGTAACTTCAAGTTCTAAATATTCGGTATTAATATTGTTTTTTGTTGTTAAATCAACTAATTCAGAGATAAAATAGTCATTATTCATATTGATTCGGGATACATTAACAGAAACAGGAAACAATTTTATACCATTCGTTTTCATATTTTTAATAAATTTTGCGGCTTCACACCATATAAATCTGTCAATCTCTGAAACAAAACCATTTTTTTCCGCAATAGGAATAAATACATTTGGCGCAATTACTCCTTTTTCAGGATGAATCCATCTGATAAGTGCTTCTGCGCCTGATAATTCGTTTGTTGTGATATTAAATTTAGGTTGTAAATACATTTTAAACTGATTTTCTTTTAGGGCTATTTCCATTTCAGTTTCAATCTTTTTTTCATTCTTTATAGCTAAACGCATTTTTTCGTCATAAAATTTGTAATTTTCCAAAACATTATTTTTTATTTCTGATTTTGCCAGATAAGCTCTTTCGTACATCTGATTTACGTCAATACCGTCCACAATGTAGATACCGTAGTTAAGTTTTACTTGAGTATTTTTGGGCGCTTCCTCATTTGTAACCTTTTCTTTTATTTCTTTATTATTGTATTTGTCAAGTTCTTTTGTGATTTTATCTATAAATTTTTCTTTTATATCGGCAATGCTGTTAAATTTATATAAAACGGAAAATTCAGATGCATAGTTTCTTGTACAAAGACTTTCGGGCTGTAAATTATTCTTAATTATTGAATATATGTCTTTTATAATTTCGTCAGTTCGTTTTTTCCCGTAAAGTTCATTTATACCTCTAAAACTTTCAATACCAATAGAGATAATTACATAATTTGAAGGCTCTTCTTCTAAAATTTCTTTTGCTTTGAGTAAGAAAGTATTTTTATTTCCGCCGCCTGTAAGTTCATCGGTAAAAGCCATTTTAAATATCAATTCTTCGTGTTTATTAAAAAGGTAAGTACTAAAATAAAGTAATGATACTAAAAGAAAAGCTATAATCAAAACAATTATTACAATACCGGCAAGCATTTTGTTTATTTGCAGTGTAATTACATTTAAAGGCACTATTGTTAAAACATAATTATTGGTCATATTAATAACTGCATAGGAGGCTATATATTTTTCTTTATTTTTATAAAATAGAAAAGACCCCGTTTTTTTTGAATTTATTTCTGATAGAATTTCCTTTTTTGAAGTTTTTAACTTAATATTATCTTCAAAAAAGTTCAATGAATGTGTATTTTCCGGACCTATTACATAATTACCTGAATCATTGATTATAAAAGACATACCTTTTCCGTTATAACTGTTGTTTTTTAGAATTTTAATGTATTTTTCGCCGAATATTTGTGAAATTAACATTCCTTCGTTGATATGAACACCTATTGTATTGACATATCCCGAAGGTACCTCCTTATTTAAATCTGTTTTAATGAAAGCAGATTTTTTGTTCATTATTTCATTAAATTTTGGTTTATTTTTTACATTTATTTCAGGTAAAAGACCTTTATTTTTTTCGACAATATAGGTTTTTCCTTCTTTTGAAACAAAAATAAATTTGAAAAAATCGTAATCATTAACGTGATTAATCAGGAAGTTTGAAATATTTTTACCTGAGTAATCTTTTATTTCATTTGATAATTTAAGCGCAAGTATATTCATTTCATTTACGGAATTTTTGACCCGTCCGCTCAGATTAGATGCGGTTTGAATTACCCCAAGCTCCATGTATTTTTTAGCTGATATAAATTCTTCGGACACAATTTTTAGTGTAAAAATAATTGAAAAAACTGTAAGAATAACTGTCACGGTTTTGATAATACCATACAGTAAAGTAAGATTTTTACGGGAATAGTTAATTATGCCTCTCATAAAAATATTATGGTAATAAATTAATAATGTGTCAATAATTTTTATTATTTTCTCCCTTAAGGGAGAGGGAAAGAGACGTTTTTTTTCAGACCTCAAACAAATTATGCAGTCTTGTTTGTATGTCTTGTATATCCAATTCAGGATTTATTTCGTTTAATTCAATGGCATGTTGAAAGTAATTTGCAGCTTCGATTTTTTTACCCTGTTCTTCAAAAACCCTTCCCAGATTAAAGTATGCCATTGTATAATCAGGTTTTAATTTTATGGCTTTTTCAAATAGATTTTTAGCTTCTTTTAAATTACAAATACCGTCAAGATAAATAACCCCTAAATTATTGTATGCACAATGATAATCAGGATTAATACTTATGGCTTTATGATAAGCTATAATAGCTTCTTCAATATAATCTTTTTTCCATAAAGCCATAGCACATTTATTATAAGCCGAAAAATTCGATGAATTTAATTTAATGGCTTCACAATAAGATTTTATGGCGCTGTCCGTATCTTCAACGGAATTATAAATATCACCTATATCAACAAAAGCTTCGTCATTATTTTCATCTAATATTACGGCAGTTTTGAGTACTTCCAAAGCTCCGTCTATATCATCAAAAATATTATAATAAACCGAAGCCAAAGACTGGCATACTATTGATGTCCATTCGGAATCCGGATTTTTATCGATAGCAAATCTGTAATGTTCGCAAGCATCTTCGAATTGTTCAGCTCTGACTAATGCATATGCCAACGCATTATGATAAAACGGATTTTCATTATCTTTTTCTAATGCCAGTTTAAATGCATTAATTGAGTTAATAACATCATCTTTTTTCATATACAGATGACCGAGTTCATAGTATATATAAGCATTATTCTCTTCTATTTCCAGTAATTTGGTATAGCAGTCTATAGCGGTTGAAATATCCTCAGGGAAATAAACTTGAGAAATAGTGGCGACTTTAAGCAGTAATTCTTTATCATAAGGAGAGGTTTCAAGTGCTTTAAGATATGAATTTCTTGCATCGTCAATAAATTCTTCTTTTATGTTGATATCACCGATTTTACGGTAGTAAACCTCGCTTCTTCCTATTGAATTTGCAGCTAAATCATATGTTTTAACCGCCATGGAATAATTTTTTGTTCTTTCTAAAATATTACCCAATGCATCGTAAAACAATACCGAAATATTTTTAAATAAATTTTTATACAGCATTTTAACGGAGGGGTAATCAAAAGGAATAGTAATACTGCCTGAGAGCATATAATAAAAATAATGATAAAAATCTTTAGGATTAATGCCCGAATTATGCATTTTATCAATATATAAAGCGGCAAGAGAAAGTCTTGAGCGGGCAGCTTTAACGGGGTTAATTTTTATGGCTGTTTTAAATTCATTTTCTGCTTCATCCCAGCGTTGAGCCATTTCAAGAAAATAACCCGCATAGAGTCTTGCATTCGGATTGGAAGGTGAAATATTTATTGCCGATTTACACTGTTCTATAGCGGAATTTAAATTTATATCTCCCTTTGTCCATAATAAACTTGCTAATCTGTAATAAGCTTCTGCAATATTCGGATTGTATTTAATGGCATCAATATAGTAATCAACAGCATTATCAAGGTCTGATTTTTGCCCTTTAATCAGAAAATTTTCATGGTGAATACGAGCATCCTCCATACAGCCTTGAGCCATTAATGCAAAATCGGTTTTATCAAAAGTTGTTTCTTTTTCAAACATGTACTTTATTTTCCCCTGCCCTTTTATATCATCTGATAAATTTAAAAAAAATGGAACACTTTTGAAATAAAATACTGCATTTGGAGTACTTAGTTTTGTAAATTAACTGAAAAAACATGACAATTTTGAAAATTTACGGGGTTTTATAATAATAGTCGTGTTATTAAAAGGAGAAAATTTATGAACGAAGTAAATAATATCGGAGTATTAGGAAATACTTATAAATCAAAATACGGTTCTGAAGCCGTAAATGCAAAATACAACTTAAATACACAAAATTCTGCCGTTCAACAAGATGAATTTGCAGGCAAAAAAGCAAAAAGAAAAGGACTTGTTCCTGTTTTGGGAACTGCTGTTGCGCTAATTATGGCAGGAATTGCAGCTTTCAAAAATAAAACAAAAATCGGCGGATTCATTTCAAAATCTTTTGGAATTATTAAAGAAAAAGCTCCGGAAGTCTTTCATAAAGCCGTTAATTCTGCTTCTAAATATTTAAAATCATCAGAATCGGTATTAAAAAAAGCATTAAATATATTTAAAAAAGCAAAGTAATTTTATAAATGATAAGTAATATTCCGAAATCTAATAATCAAATATTCAGCAATTTCCCGAAGTATAATTTAATCGGAATAAATACTGTTGACAAAAATAACCAAATTGCTAAAACAAGTCTTATTAAAAGAAAAGAGAAAAAGAAGAAAATACTATTCGGTTCAACACTGGCTTCTACCATAATAACAACCGGAATTTTTGCAATGATTTTTGCAAAAGGTCCTCATGGAAGTTCATTAAAAAAACTCGGAAGATACAGTGAAAAGTTAACCGAAAAGTTAATTGATTTAAATCCCGGAAAAATTAATACGGCATTAAAGAAAGGTATTTTTTACACAAGAAAAGGCACTAAAAAAATATTTCAGGGATTAGAAGCTATTTCTAACGTAACAGCGCTTAAAGATTGGTTCGCAAATAAACTTTTAAGGAAAACCAAAATAACAAGTAAGTTTGCGGATAAATCAAAAGAAAAATTCAAGAAAATAGTAAATAAGACATTAGGTAAAAAATATGATAAAGCCGAAGTTAAAATTAAAGATATGGCTTCATTATTAAAACACTATCAAATAAAAGATTTAAACAGTTTAAGTGAAGCGGAAAAATTAAAGAAAATTAAAATAAAAGATAAAACTCTTACTTTGGGTGAATGGATAAATGAATTAGCGAATCAAGCTGAAATTTTAGAAAAAACTTTTGATAAAAACTTTAGTTTAGGCGCAAGAAAACTTCGTGATAAAAAGAGGACTTCACTTCTTTCAGGGGTATCTGAGTCAATACGGGAAAGATTTTTTAAGGATAAGAAAAGTCTGTTTAATTTATCCAATTATAAAACATACGTTACCGAAGATGTAACTATGGAGGCTCAAAAAGAGTTGGAAAAAGATATTTTAAAAGCGAAGTGCGAAGTAACAAATAATATTCAGTCAATATATGAGAATTTAAGACAAAGAGTAACAAATTTTTCACAAAATATAAAACCTGAGGATGAAGCAGTCCAAGGATTAACTCAAATTATTAAACAACAGTTAGATGAATTTAAAGCGTGTTCAGGTCAAAATGAAGCTGAATTAAGAGAAAAAGTTTCAAAAAATATTTTGGAAACGGCAGAAAATTTAAAAGAACTGATAAGCAATAATTCAGGATACAGTTCAATGGAACAAAAAGAGATGCTTGCTTATATAAAAAGCATATCAAAGTTAATAAAATCAACAGGCGACTCATCCAAGGGCGCATTAGAAGAAATAATGACAATATTAAACGGATTAAATAAGAAGCAAAAAGGAATAAAATTAATATCAAATTCAGATTATAAAGAGTTTCAAAAAATAGCAAAACAAATAAATAAATCATTAGATAAGGCTGTGGCAGCAGAAAAAGGAGAGTACTTCTTAAAACAGGCTGAATTAGAAGTGGGTTCTGCGCCTACGGATATATTATCAATATTACTTCCTATCGGGGCGGGAGGATATGCTATAGCCTCGGGTGAGGACAGAGAAGAACGTGTTTCAAAAACTCTCACAACCTGTATTCCTCTTATAGGAACATTTGCAACATTTGTATACGGTACCACTAAGATGCTTTCAGGTGCTAAAAACCTTGCATTTACCCTGATTTCGGGAGCAGTTTTAAGCAAACTGGGTTCTTATGCCGATAAATTATATAAAAATTATAAAAATTCAGGCTCTATAGCTAATGTAGTTAAAGATGAATATAATCATTTTGTATCGGATATTACTCCTGAAGATTTTAAAGAAAAGAAATAATCATATATTTAATTGAGTAAAAAAAAGATGCTTGATTATAAAATAGAAAAATGAAGAAAATAATTTCTATTTTAATTGTATTTATTTTAATAAGTCTAACAAAGGTATACGCTGTAGACTTTGATACGTCAATTGATAATGATATAAGGAAGAATTATAAAATAGAAGAAACTCCGTTACCTCCGTTGCCGGAAGAAGCACCTGATAATCCGCCCGAGGTAAAAACTCCGATTTATACTCCAAAAGGGAAAAATTATACAATAAAACGAGGAGAAAAAATTACCCTCCAAACCCTCAGTAATATTTCCGACAGACACGGAAAAGGACATATAGTATCATTTAAAGCAATAAACGGAATAATGACCAAAGAAGGTGAAATTATTCCGGCAGGAACAATATTTAAAGGCTCCGTAACGGATTCACATCCGCCTCAAATATCAGGCAATGGCGGACTCATCGAATTAAAAATTGACGAGATTTATTATAACGGTATTATGTCAAAAATTAAAACCAAAATCAGTCTTGCCAATTCTAAAAAGGTATTTTTAAGTAATATAAAAGGTAAAAGGTTATATTTAAAAAATATATCAAAAGCAATGACTCCCGGGAAAAAAGTATTTTCCGCAACACAAAATTGTACTTCGGCAATGTCCGCTATACCGATTATAAATCTGGTTTCATTTGTTCCGATAACCGGAGGAGCGGTAATTTATACAGTTAATCTGGTTATGGCACCGATTATTTCAATTTTTACAAAAGGGAAATCAATATCTTTACCTAAAGGAACTTTATTTGTAATAAAAATTACCGAAGAATCTCAAATTAGAGGGTAATTTAAAAATAATTCCGAACATTTATTGATTAGAGTTTATTTTTATATTACGCTAGAGGTAATTTGAAAGGAAACAATATGTTGCGAGCAGGAATAGTAGGACTTCCGAATGTAGGGAAATCAACTTTATTTAATGCACTTACATCGTCACGCAATGCGCAGAGTGAAAATTACCCGTTTTGCACAATAGAACCGAATGTGGGCGTGGTAAGTGTTCCGGATGAAAGGCTTCAAGTATTGAAAAAACTTGTTAAAACGGATGTTGTTATACCTACTGCCGTAGAATTTGTTGATATAGCCGGACTTGTAAAAGGGGCTAGCAAAGGGGAAGGTTTAGGAAACCAATTTTTACATAATATAAGAGAAGTTGATGCAATTATACAAGTTGTAAGATGCTTTGACGATGATAATACAATACATGTAAACGGGAAAATTAATCCCATAGACGACATAGAAACAATAAATACCGAACTGGCATTGGCTGATATGGCATCAATTGAACGCAGACTTGAAAGATTAACAAAACAGGTTAAATCCGGAGATAAGCAATCCCTGCTTGAACATAAAGTATTAACAAAATTAAATGAATTATTGCAGGATGCAATGTTTATCAATATAGAAGAACACTTTGAAGAAGACGAACTTGAAATAGCAAGAGCATCCCAATTAATGTGTATAAAACCGGTTATTTATGCGGCAAATGTCAGTGAAGCAGATTTAGCATCGGGCAATAAATATGTAGAACAGGTAAGAGAATATGCATCTAAACACTCGGCAGATGTTGTTGTTATTTCCGCTAAGATAGAAGAAGAACTTGTTGATTTATCACCCGAAGAAGCAAAAGATTATTTGAAAGATTTAGGAGTAACAAGTTCAGGCATAGAAAGAATGATTCAATCCGTGTATAAATTATTGGATTTAACAACCTTTATAACGGCAGGAGAAAAAGAAGTACATGCCTGGACTGTCAAATCCGGTTCTAAAGCTCCAAAAGCAGCGGGAGTTATTCATACAGACTTTGAAAAAGGGTTTATAAGGGCAGAAGTAACATCATATAAAGATTTTGTTGAAGCAGGTTCATATGCCGCAGCAAGAGATAAAGGAGTTACCAGATTAGAAGGTAAAGACTATATTATACAAGACGGTGATATAGTACATTTCAGATTTAATGTTTAACATTAATATAAAAATTGTTCATAAAGTAAATCGGTTATGGTAGTATAAAATTGTTAATATGAGGAAATTAAGGTGAAAATCCTAAGCTGGACCGCAGCCGTTAAAGCCGGAATGCTCAATATATTTTATTAACTGCCCAATCCGGTTAATAATAATTTTTTGAGTTCCTTACATTGACAAAAAGTAAGGATTTTTTTATGACTTCTCCAATAACAGGACAAACAGCAAATACAAGAATCGGATTATGTCCTCACGGGCTTGTTCCTTCTGCATGTCCTATTTGTTCATCATCTTTAGGCTCGGGAGGAGGGAAATTAAAAATTCACGATAGTGTTACAAAAACTAACTCCGAATGGTCTTGGTTAAAATGCTATGCTCAAGGTCTTGCTATTAAAGCACGTCAGGCAAGTATCGAAAATTATAAGTCTGATTTTGAACGACAGATTGAATTTGCTCATCAAATGAGAATAAATTTAATTAATTTGACCGAAAAAATTAAAATTATGTTCCAAAATATTCAGGAAACATTTCCTCCCATATTAAAACCTGTTATTCAAACCGTTTTTAATATAGCAGTAAATATGATTAAAATAGCAGAACTGTTACCGAAAATTATTGAACTTACAGTAAAATTTGAACAGAATCTCAGAACTCTTATTAATAATGCCTATGAAAAAATAGCTGCAATTTTTGGAGATATGAAAAACTTTATTAAAAGAAAAATACAAGAAGGCATCAAAAAAATCGCAAAAAATTTTTTTATGTTTTTTTCATCAAATATCGAGGATGAAAATTATAAAAACGATGATAATCTTTTGGTCTTTAAATCAAGAGAACTAAAAAAATTTGTTATAAAAATATTTACAAAAAAAGGAAACAGCAAAAAGAATGCAGATTGAATCTATAAGAAATCAAAATATTGCAAAATCAAAGGATAATTTAATAAATAAAACATTAAAAGGTGTTTTAGTTAATAATCATGTTAAAAATACGGATAAATATTCCTTTGATGAGATACAAGATTCTTTATTGGTATGTGAACAACCCGATACTGCCTCAACAAAACAAATAACAAGTTTAAAAAAAGAAAAAGAAGAGGATTTTGACGTAAAAAAAGCAATGAAACCTTTAATTATAGGTACTCTTGTATTAGCAGGCGGCAGTTTTCTTTTAAGTTCTATATTAAAAAAATCATCACAAAAATTAATAACATCAAAAAGTTTTGAACAATTACCGGATTTGGCGGTAAATATGAATATAAAAGAAGAACCTCATTTTGCAATATACAGGGCAATAAGAGATCCTAATTTTAAAAACATAATGGGTGCCGCAGCTGTTTTTATAATGAGCGGAATAACAATAGCCGGTAAAAATTTTGTCGACGGAGCAAAAGAAATCTGGATAAAAAAACAATCTGCAGATATTGAAAAAAATCTGCAAGAGAATCTTATTAAGGTAGAAACAGATTCTTTTTCAGGTAAACTCCAATTTGTTAATCAAATGTTGAAGAAAAATATAAAATATTTTGATGAGGTAATAAATTCATCAACTCCTCAGCAAATGACAAATGCTTCTTCAGAGGCAGGTTATGTGGCTATAAAGGCTCAACCTTTGAAAAAATCAAAAGAAATCTTTTCAGGGTTTCCGTCTTTTAAATCAAATCAAAAAAATGAAACCGAAAATAAAACCAATACCTGTAATAAAAATTTGAAGTACGCATTGTTAATACTCGGAGTAACAACAGGGGCGCTTATACTTGGTAAATTCAGTATAAATAACATAAAAAAAGCATT
>CANPZP010000056.1 GCA_947589115.1 Candidatus Gastranaerophilales bacterium
ATTGCCTCTTTTTGGCTCAATACACTTCTCGTTACGGCAGCAAGATAATCACATATTTTTGATATAAATATTTCTTTTGTCAGTTCATTTTCGATAAGCAATGATGAAAATTCATTTATATTCTCTATCAATTCTGAGGAGTGAATAATAACCGTATTATTTTTATTAAGATTATTCAAAATTCTTTGAGAAATTTCTTCAAAGTCATCAGAAAATATATTTTGAGGCTTAATTGCAATAAAATATGTATTATCTATATCATCATTTTCTTTAAGCCTTTTAATCTGGCTGGCGGTTAAATCAGTTGCGCTTCCCGAAACAATTAACTTGGGGATATCAGGCAGTGTAAAATTAACTGCGGTATTGGAAGCGGTGTTTTCGTCGGGATCAGGGTGCCATATTTTACTTAAAGCTTGAGCACCGCCTGCCGAGCCTGTCGGTAATACTTTATAATTACTTTTAGAAACGGCAAGTGCTATTTGTTCAAGGTCTGTAGTTGAAACAGCATCGGCTACTATAAGCTTCTTCCCTTTT
The DNA here is from genome assembly GCA_947589115.1 of Candidatus Gastranaerophilales bacterium. Taxonomy (GTDB): domain Bacteria; phylum Cyanobacteriota; class Vampirovibrionia; order Gastranaerophilales; family Gastranaerophilaceae; genus Avigastranaerophilus. The sequence continues at coordinate 535 of CANPZP010000056.1, forward strand.
GATATCAATTCATTAAGCTTTGCCAGTATAGGTCCCGCTCCTTTCATAACCGTATCCAAACTTATTAAATCAACAATATTTGTATATTCTTCCGGCAGTTCATCGTTTAAAATATTTATAATATTTGATTCAGTAATAGGAAAGGCCGGATCACGTGACACTTCCGTTCTTTGAAGAGGTACACCTTTTACCAGATGATATCCGCCTATTGTCGTTCTGCCTTCATTAGGAAATGCGGGAAATATAATTGCTGCATCATATTTTAATTCTTGTATTAAAGTTAATACTTCTATTGCTATATTACCCCTCAGAACGGAATCTATTTTTTTATATATATATTCAAACGGGTATTTATTCAAGATATTGTCTGCGGCGAGTTTAATCTTCTGCTGAGCAGCTTGAGATGAAATATTTCTTGTCTGAGTAGACATGGCAAATACTTCCGTATTTAAATTTTCATCAACTGAAATATCATCTCCGAATGCTACCTGAGTTTTACATCCTCTAAGAAAAAATTGTAACGATGTATCATTTGCGCCGGTCAGGTCATCAGCTATAACGGCAATATAATTTGAATTACTCATTAATGACAGTCCTGTTAATTTTCGTTTTTGCTTCCTAAAAGTCTCATTGTATTAGCTCTTATAACAAAACGTTCTTTTTGTTCCCCGTCAGCACCGGTCCATTTGTTAGAAACTAATCTTCCGTCAATACAAACTTGACGTCCTTTTTTTACATATTCACCGGCTATTTCCGCAGATTTATCCCATAATTCTATATTAAACCAATCTGTAGTTTCGGCTTTGCTTTTATAATCCCATCTTGATACCGCAACTGAAAATGTTGTTTTTACTTTTCCGGATTCAAAATACTTTACTTCGGGATCTTGTCCTGCTCTTCCTACTATTACTACTGAATTCATATTTTTTTCCTCTTTATTTTTTTTAATTATATTTAAAAATTTATTTTTTGGCAAAAAAATCCCATAAGTGTATTAAGTTTTTATACTATTTTTTTCAGATATGTAAAGTTTTTGACTATTACGTTTATTTGTTGTGTAATATATTTGTCCGTTAAAATTTTACGATATCGAATTTATGTACATAAAAGAATTAGAGATAGATAATTTTAAATCATTTGCCAATGAAGTAACAATACCGTTTTTCAAGGGATATACAACCATAGGCGGGCCTAACGGCTCAGGGAAAAGCACTATCATTGACTGTATATTATTTGCACTGGGATTGGCAAGTGCAAGAAATTTACGTACGGAACAACTATCTGATTTTATATCAACCCATACAAAGAAAAACGAAACGTATGTTAAGGTTGTTTTTGAACCTGAAAATGACGAAGAAACAATAAGTGTTGCAAGAAGGATTAAAAAATCGTCACAAGGGTATAACAGCATTTATTATTTAAATGACAAAGTATCAACATTAACTGATATACATGCCAAGCTTGAGAAATACAGGGTTACACCTAACAGTTATAATGTTATGATGCAAAGCGATGTTATCGGGATGATAAATTGTTCAAACATAGAACGCCGGAGAATTATTGATGAAATAGCGGGCGTAGCTGATTTTAACAGGAGAATTGACAAGGCTCAAAATGAACTTTTAACTGTTGAGGACAGAGTCAAAAATGCAAATCTAATTTTAACGGAAATTGAAGGAAGTATTGAAAGGTTAGCACAAGAAAAAGAAACTGCGGTTAAGTATCTTAAATTAAAAGATGAAAAAACGGTATTGGAAAGTCAAATTAATACCGTTAAATATTTTGATTTAAAACGTAATATTGAGATTTCGCATCAAAATATTTTAGAATTTAATAAAAAGAAAAAGGAACAAGAATACAATTTAAAAAAGCTTGAAGAATCATTACTTGAGATTAAAGACAGGTATAATAAAATTTCAGAATCGGTAAAGAATAACGGCGAAACTGAGCAAATTGAAACAACTAAGCAGTTAGAAGAATTAAAAGGACTTATATCAAGGAAGAATATGGCAATTTCGTCGAGTGAAAAAACCATTCACGATAATTTAAAAGATATTGAAAGTTCTAAGAACGCTATTGAAAATTTTAATAAAAAGATATCGGAATTAAATCTTGAAATAGAGAATAAGAAGAAGGAAATAGCTTCAACTGAGGAGAAAATAAAGGAAAGCGAAACCGAATTATCAAAAATATTAGAGGAAGTTTCAGGATTAAATAAAAATGCGGATAAACAAATAGAAGAAAGAAATAATTTAAAAAAAGAACTTGAAGGTTTAAAAGAAGAAGAATGGAACATTAAATCCGAGACATTACCATTAGAATCCGAAGTAAATTTATTAAGAAAAGAAACAGAAAATGCAAAAAAATCTTTAACTGAATTAAATACATTTAAATCAAGTTTTAAAGACAATAAAGATAAATTAGATTTACAGATTGAAGAGTTAAAGAAGGAAGCCGACGATTATAAAATAGCTCAGGAGAATGTTTTTTACAATATAGATAAAAATAAGAATGAGATGTCTGATGTATTACATGACATTCAAATGATTCAAAAAAAGGTTTTAACAATTGAGGCGCAAAAAAATGCTTATGATGAAATGAACATAGATAAGCCTGTAAACGCTATAGTAAAAGCAAAAATAAAGGGAGTACATGCCCCGTTATTTGAGCTTGGCAAGGTTGAGAGTCAATATGAAACAGCGCTTGAAGTTGCAATGGGCGGCAGAATGAGATGTATTGCAGTTGATGATGAAGATACGGCAAGAGTATGTATTGACTATTTGAAATCTTCACATGCGGGTGTTTGTACATTTTTACCTTTGACAAAGATGAAAAAAGCTCCGGCAAGCTTAAGGATTCCCAAAGAAAAGGGTGTAATTGATTTTGCAGTTAATCTTATTGATTTTGATGATAAGTATTTAGATGTATTTTATTATGTTTTGGGTGAAACATTAATCGTTGAAGATTATGATTGCGCAAAGAGATTAATGGGGAAATACAGAATTGTAACGCTTGAAGGCAGTTTATTTGAAAAAGCCGGTGCAATAACCGGCGGGGACAGAAAAAGAAATGCGGGGCTTAAATTCAGCCGTAATCAAGATGACGAATTAAGTAAATTCCAAGCTAAATTTAATCAATTACAAAATAAATATAAAGAACTGGAAAATAAAAAAGCCGAATTGGAATCCAAACAAGAAACAATAAGAACTAATTATAACAATATTATTACCGCTTTAAAAAGCGCACAGCTTGAATTAAATAATTTAAATAATAATTCCGTAAACAATGAAGGTAAAATTGAAGAATACAATAAGATAATAAAAGGTAATGAACCTAAAATAAAAAATTTAGAAAAGAAGCTGGAATCTTATGAAGAGAATTTAATTACTTTAAATGAAAAAATGCTGACACTTCAGGAAAAAATCACCGAAATAGAAAGCAAAATGTCGGAAGGCGAATTAAAGAAATTAAAAGAAATGACTTCTTCCATTGAAGAAAAAATTAATGATTATAAGAATGAGATACAGAAATATAATAATTCAATAACTCAATCCAATGCACAAATTGATTTTAACAAAATATTAATAACACAAAGAGAAGAGCAGATACAAAAGTTATTACGTGATAATAAAATTGCCTCCGAAGATAAAATAAGATTTTCAGAAGAGATAAAAGAAATAGAGGTAAAAGCAAAGGCACTTGAGGATAAAATCAAGTCGCTTGGAGAAAAGCTCATTGAACTTCAAAAGCAAAGAGATTTAATACATGAAGAATACTTAAATGCTCAGAATGAGCAAAATAAAATAAATATAGAGATAGAACGATTATCCGAGCAAGTAGAATCATTTAAATCAAGAAGAAAAGAGTTAGAGCCTCAATTAGAAGAGATAATAAATGAATTTAAAGAAAACGGAATAGAAATCAATACATTAACTCCCACAGAATTATCAACCGAAGAGATAACGGAAAAAATTCAAAAATTACAAAAGAGAATAGACGAAATGGGCTTAGTAAATCAGTTAGCCATTCAAGCTTATGACGAAATAAAAGCAAAGCATGATGAGAAGAAATCGCAAATAGAAGTTTTGGAAAACGAACGTACTCATATAACCGAAAAGATAAAAGGATATGAGCAAATAAAAAAAGAAGCCTTCGTAAAAACATACAATAATATAAACGAAAACTTTAAAGAAATATTTGCCGAATTATCAGAGGGAGAAGGAACATTAATATTAGAGAACAATGAGAATCCGTTTGACGGCGGAATGACTATAGAAGCACAGCCGAGAGATAAGAAGAAACAAAGACTTTCAGCTATGTCCGGAGGAGAAAAAGCTATAACTGCGTTAGCATTAATGTTTGCCATTCAAAAATATCAGCCCTCGCCATTTTATGCATTGGATGAGGTTGACGGTAATCTTGACGGAATTAATCGTAACAGGGTTATTGAAAAAATTAAAGAGCAGTCAAAAAATACGCAATTTATAGTAGTTAGTCATCACAAATCTATGTTAGAATCAGGAGACAGGACATTGGGTGTTACACAAAAAGAACATGGCAGAACTTGTGTAACAGGGGTAACTAATTAGGGAAAATAAATGTTAAATCCAAAGGAAGCTGAAAATTTTTATATTAATAATAAGGCTGAATTTTATAAACAAAATTTAGGATTTACGCCTGACAGTTTATTGGAAAATTCTCAAGGAGAAGTTGACGGAATTGAGGTATTATATCAAATGGTCAACCAAGGCAAGATTGACCCTTGGAATATAGACCTTTCCGATATTGCGGACAAATATATGCTTCACCTTGCGGAAAGCAAATATAATAATTTAAGATTGGGAAGCAGAGCCATATTTTTTCTTTCCGCTCTTTTAAAAGTTAAATCAAACGTACTTGCAGGAATTAATCCTATGGAGTTTGAATTTCAGGAGGAAATCAATCCGGAATATGATGACTCCGATGATTCAAGATTCTCCGATGAACTTTACTATCAGGACACTTATCCCGGTAATGTCATTCCGATTGAAGATATTATACAAAGAAGAACAAGCGTTAAACAGAACAGAAACAGAATTGTTACCTTAAAAGATTTAATAAGACAATTGGAATTTTATGAAAAAATTGATAAAGAACAATCAATAAAGAGCAGTATAGAAAGACAAAAAAGAAGAATAAGAAGTTATGCCAATATGTCCTTTAATGACATATTAAATATAGCCAGTGAAGAATACATAGAAAAAAGCGTAAAAGTATTACAGGCAAATTTAACAAAAATATTCGAAAAAGAAGAAAGAGTTGAGTTAAAAACATTAACCTTATTAGGATTGGACAAAATGTCCGCATATATGGCATTATTATTTTTAACGGCGGAAAATGAATGTGATATAGAGCAAAAAGAATTTTATTCCGATTTATACGCTGTAAAAGCCTCAAAAAGAGAAGAAACAGAAGAAACGGCGGTTGAATAATGGATTTAAAATCTAGAATTGAAGCTGTTTTATTTGTCACCGGAAAAGCTGTTACATTAAAGGATATTGCAAAAATATTGGAAGAAGATGAACAAGCCGTAGAAGATGCAATGCTTGCATTAATAGTCGATTATTCTTCAAGGGACGGAGCTTTGGAAATTGACGATGAAAACGGTTATATTATACAGGTAAAAGACGAATACATGGATATAGTAGAAAAACTTTGTCCCGTCGATATCTCAACCCCTGTATTAAAAACATTAACCGTTATTGCTCTTAAAGAACCCATTAGGCAAACGGAACTAAAAGAGATGAGAGGTTCTTGTGCTTATGAACATGTTCAGGAACTTTTGGATAAAGGAATGATTAGCAGAAAAAAAGACAAAAACGGACGTTCTTATAACCTTAAAACCACCCCTAAATTCGCAGAATATTTTAAAATTAAGGGTAATTTTGAAGGACTCTCCAAAATTGAATCCGCAAAATTATCAGAACTTCTTCAATTATAAATTATTCTAAGCAGCACTTTAATTTGTTTTTTGTAACGTTCTTCTTAAATCAATCAAATTTTTCCGTGACATACTTGTTAATTTATAATGTGTTTAGTATATTAATATTAACGATTTTAGGAGATAGTTATGACTAACGCATTAGAAGAGGAATTATATAAATCCGTAGAAAAAAATACACCTGATTATATAAAAAAAAATAAATACATAGACACGGATAATAAAAACGAATTTATATTCACCCTGAAAAAAGAACATTTATCCGAATATGATGAAAAAACTAATCCGGAAGGATTAAATCTTGATAATTGGTTAAAAAATTACGAAAAAGAAGCTGCTGTTTCAACTGCGGGAATAAGAGGCCCTCAAAATATTTTATATCCTTATGATGTCAGATTTCCGATAAATATAATGGGAATTATGCTTGCTACATATGCAAAAGCTCTGGTTGCGAAAGAAAAATATAAAGGAAAACGACTTATAAAATTAGCGGGCAGAGAAGTAAGATATAATTCAGACAAATTTTTAGATTTAATATCAAGAGTTCAGGCAGCTGAAGGGATTGAAACGCTTGTTACCTTCCAAAGAAAAACAATGCCTATCTGGCTTGCTTCGTTTTTGGCATTTAAGTTAGATTTAATAGGCGGTGAATATATTACCTCAAGCCACGGCATTAGTGTTAAAAACGCAACAAAAGATTTAAACTCGCAAGGAAGCCAGTATCTTCCCGAAGAATCTATGGAATTTGTTAATAAAATAAAAGAAATTTTTAATATTGTCAGAACTAAAGGAAGTTATGATATTAAAATATCAAAATCAGATGATAAATTAATAAATGAAAACTTTATGAAAACCATAAATAACGGTATTGATTTATATAAAGAATACCTCTTAAACGGAGTTGCAAACAAAGAAAATCTTGAATTAATCAGCTCGTTAAAAAATAAGATAATTATAGAAAATGTCGGCGGAAGTGCATATAATACACTGAGCAGAATTCTTGAAGGATTTAAAATAAATGATAAATTTGAATGGATGAATACGGAAGAGGACCCGTTTTTCCATTCCATAGGTAAATACGATACCGACCCGAAAGGGAATAAATGTTTTTATGATTATTCGGTAGATGCAACCGTTATGACAAAAGATAAAGACGGAAAAATATTTTTCCCGGTTATAAATACATTAAATTATGAAGAAAAACTGAAAAGTTATCCCGCAGGAACGGTTGTTTTAATAACCGACCCGGATCATGACAGATTAACGGTATGTCAAATAGAAGATGAAAAATCCAAAGAGTTTTTGGATAAAACAGGTATAAACTATTGCAATTTGGATAAAGGAAGAATATTATGCGTTTATAGCGCAAATCAATCCTTCTTATTAATAATGGATTTTTGGGCAAAACAGTTAAAGGCGTCAAATCGCTGGAACAACCATCCGAGATTTATAATAAAAACAACTGCAAGCGCAAAATCATGGGATGAATGGGCAAAATATAATTCGGTTAAGGTTGTAAACGTACCTGTCGGATTTAAAGAAATTGCAAATATAATGAAAAAAGTTGAAAAGCAGATTCTTGATAATCCCGAAAAAGACGTAGTAATAACCGATGTATTGGGAAATGATATAAACTTAGGTAAAAATCCCAGAATGTTATTCGGCGGAGAGGAATCCGGCGGAATGATTATAGGAAGTGAAGATTTAATTAAATCTAAGAACGGAAGAATAGCCGTTGCCATGCGGGAAAAGAGTGCTTCTGAAGCAATAATAGTGGCATCGGGCTTGATAGGTCAAGCTGAAAAAGAAAATAAAACACTTTCACAAATATTGGATAAAATATTTACAGATAATAAAATTATAGCTAAGTTTGATATGAGAGAAGATATAGCATACTATAATGAGTCTGAACCCGATATAGAAAAATTAACTTTAGCTAAAAAAGAAGGTGAAGAATTAAGAACTAAGAATGATTTATTTTATCTGACTCTTGCATTAGCACAGTACGAAGGAAAAATAACATTAGAGGATGTTAAATCAATATTCAACTCAACATTTAAAACTTTAAATTTTGATAATTTGATTGATATAAAATTTGTCGGGGACGGAACATATCTTGAGTTTAAGGATAAATTTATTGAAATAAGACCTTCTGGAACTGATGCCAAAACAAAAGCATACGGCTCGGGAAGTAATAAAGATGATATATCAAAATACGCAGCAATACTCGGAAATTATTCCGGGGACTTGAATGATAAATATCTTGCTTTAATTGATAAAGATTATTACAATAATGCTAAAAGAAATTCGATGGAAAAATATTTGAAATTTACTGACAAAGATAAAGATGACAGAAAATTTGAAATTCCTGATTATAATGTTACACTAGGTATATAGAAAGGTTAGAAAAATGGCAGAAGAACCAAAAATATTAGCAACTATTCCAAGAAATGCAACTGAGCAATTACAAATCAGTATTAATTCTTATAAAGAAAAACAATACTTGGATTTAAGAATATATTATACAACAGACGACGGCATGAACTGGCTTCCGACAAAAAAAGGAGTCACCGTATCACCTGACAACTTATTAACATTAAAAGATGCGGTTGAACAAGCAATACAGGAACTTTTAACGGTTGAAGAAGAATAATAAAGAAATAATAAATAATCAACAGCAGGGCATATCGAATAAATATGCCCTGTGTATTGTTAATGTTAAAAATCTTGGCGCTTCAACTTTCTCATATTTGATTCCCGAACATCTTAAATCTGAAATCCAAATAGGACATGCGGTTTCAGTTCCGTTCGGCAGCAGAAAAGAAAATGTACTCGCTTTTGTTGCCGGATTTTCTGATTACCTTGACGAAAATATTAAAGCAAAAGAAATACACAAAATAGCAGACAAAAGAAGAGTATTTAACCTTGAATATCTAAATTTTCTTGATTGGCTCAGCAACTATTACTGCTGTGATTTAAACTATGTTTTACGTGCCGCCGTACCTATGAAATTTTTAAACGTCAATTCGCCTTCAAAACAAAAAGAAAAAAAAGAAAAATATATAATATATAAACATAAAGAAGGTGTATCAAAACGTCAAACAGAAATATTAAATAAAATTGCAGAACTGAAAGAAACTAAATTATCAGATTTTATTAAGTACGCTAAAACCACAAGAAATACAATAAATAAATTATATGAACAAGGATTTATTGATATTATTGAAAAAGAAGTATACAGAAATCCGTTATCCGTTTTCAGGAATATAAATCATGAAGAATTTCCGCCGTTAACAAAAGACCAAAAAAAAGCATTTAAAATTATATCCGACAAAATAGATAAAAAACAAACTTCCGTGATTTTGATAAACGGAATTACAGGTTCGGGCAAAACAGAAATCTATTTTAGAGCAATACAAAAAGTATTAAAAGAGGGCAGAAATGTGTTATTTCTTGCACCTGAAATAGCTTTAGCCTCTCAATTGACATTAAGACTTATGCAAAGATTTAATCCGGAAGAAATAGCGGTATGGCACAGCAGTATATCCGACGGTGAAAAATACGATGTTTGGAATAAGATTAGAGATAATAAATTGAGAATAATAATAGGCGCCCGCTCGTGTATCTTTGCTCCGTTAAATAATATAGGATTGGTAATAATCGATGAAGAGCATGAAAATACTTATAAACAAACATCACCGGCGCCAAGGTATGATGCAAGACTAGCGGCAGAAAAAATTTGCGAAATTCATAATGCCGTTCTGATAAAAGGCAGTGCCACCCCGGATGTTACTTCTTATTATAAAGCTCTTTCCTCCAATAGCCTCATAACTCTTGATAAACGATTTAACAACAGAGATTTAGCAAAAGTAACCGTTATCAATATGAAAGAAGAACTTCATAAAGATTCCAAAAGTTTATTTTCAAATCTTCTGATAAATAACGTAATAGAAGCACTTGCCAATAAAAAACAAGTTATACTTTTAATGAATCGAAGAGGGTATTACACAAGTGTATACTGCAGAACTTGTTCAGAAGTTATTAAATGCCCGAATTGTGATATACCTATGGTTTACCACTCAAGTGACAAAACATTAAAATGCCATTGGTGTAATACTTCAATCCCCGTTTATAAAAAATGCCCAAAATGCGGTTCTGAAGATATATCAATGACAGGCATGGGAACTCAAAGAACTGAAGATATTATAAAAAAATTATTCCCGAACGCAAAAACAGAAAGAATAGATTCTGATATTCTTTCTTCAAAAACAAAATATATTGATATATTGAACAGATTCCAAACCGGAGAAACAGATATTTTAATCGGGACTCAAATGATAGCAAAAGGAATGGATAATAAAAATGTAACACTTGTGGG
>CANPZP010000057.1 GCA_947589115.1 Candidatus Gastranaerophilales bacterium
TTATTTTCAAATCTGCCGGAAAGTTTATCTATATATCCGTAATTAATTATAGCACCTCCGCCTGATAAATCAGCCGTGGACGATGTATTATTTGAAACAAAATTTCCTTTTAGTTTTTTTATATTGCCGGAATTAAATATTGCACCTCCCGACTCATATGCATAATTATTTTCAAAGTCACCCTCAATGGATTCCACCGTGGAAAAATTTGCTATGGCTCCTCCGCTTCCTTCTACGGCGGAATTATTATTAAAGGAGGCTTTAACGTTTTTAATATTACCGAAATTACAAATTGCACCGCCCATGCTTATTTCTGATTTGTTGCTGTCAAATGAACCGTTAATATCACCTACAGCTCCATCACTGTCATTATAAAGAACCCCGCCTGAATTTACGGAACTGTTGCTTTTAAAATTGGAATTAATTTTAGTAATATCGGATGAATTAAAAATAACTCCGCCGTCAGTGTCAGAAGAATTAAAATTATACTCGCCTGATATATTGCCGACTTTAGAGCCGTTTTCAGTCTTTAATACGCCACCCGAATTACTGTGAAATTTATTTATTATGGCTGAATTTATACTAAGATTTTTGCCGGATTCCAAAACTATACCTGAATTATTATCTCCGTCAATAACATGATTATGTCCGTTTAAAATAACTGATTTTTCTTTAGGACAGCCTAATTGGCAATCTGCTTTTAAATCATTTTGAACATCCAATATAGCATCTGAATTTTCGTCATTAAATGCATCTGATAATTCCGAATAGGAATTTATTTCTTTTGCATTTACCGAAAGTGGCAACAAAATATAAGTTATAATTATTAAAAAAAATTTAATAAAATATAAAGGTAAAATCCTCATTTTTAATAAACTGTGAGTTTGTTAATACATAAACAATCTACAGTTATTAAAAATAAAATACATTAACCTTTAATTTAATATAAAAGAACTATTTATTATTTAGAACTAAATAACTCCCTGAGCCTTCATTGCATTTGAAATTTTCAGGAATGCCGAAATATTAGCCGCTGAGATATAATTAATTCCTAGGTTATAAGTTTTCGATGCCGCTTGACACTGTTTGAAAATATTAATCATTATTTTTTCAAGTCTTGAATCAACTGTATCGAAGTCCCAAGAATCTCTTAAAGAATTTTGACTCATTTCCAAAGCTGAAGTAGCAACACCGCCGGCATTAGCAGCTTTCCCCGGAGCTAAAAGCACATTATTTTGAATAAAATATTGTACTGCCTCATTTGAACAAGGCATATTAGCACCTTCACCAATAGCTATAACACCATTATTTACAAGGTATTTAGCGGTATCGAGATTAATATCATTTTGTGTTGCACAAGGTAATACAATATCAGCCGGAATAGTATATATTTTCGGCATGCCGTAATCGTTTTCCATATATTTTGCGGAGGGAACATAGTTTAAATATTCCTTAATTCTGCCTCTTTTTACTTCTTTAATTTCTTTAATATAATCGAGATTTATACCGTTTTCATCATATATACATCCGTTAGAATCAGACATCGCAATAACCTTTGCTCCCATTTGAGAAGCTTTTTCACAAGCATAAATAGCAACATTGCCCGAGCCTGAAATTATTACTCTTTTACCTTCAATTGAGAGATTATTAGCATTTAACATTTCTCTCATAAAATACATTAAGCCATATCCGGTGGCTTCTTTTCTGGCAAGAGAACCGCCGTATTCAAGTCCTTTTCCGGTTAAAACACCTGCTTCATAGGTATTTCTTACTTTTCTGAACTGACCGAATAAGTATCCTATTTCCCTTGCTCCGACACCAATATCACCCGCAGGAACGTCAGTATCTTGTCCGATATGTTTTTGAAGCTCATTCATGAAGCTTTGGCAGAATTTCATAACTTCCAAATCTGATTTACCTTTAGGGTCAAAATCACTTCCGCCTTTTCCTCCGCCAATAGGTAAACCTGTTAAGGCATTTTTAAATATTTGTTCAAATCCTAAAAATTTCATTATACTTTGATTTACCGTCGGATGAAACCTTAATCCGCCCTTATAAGGCCCGATTGATGCATTGAATTGAACTCTATATCCTCTGTTTACTTGGACTTTTCCGTTATCATCAACCCAAGGAACTCTGAAACTTATAATCCTTTCAGGTTCAATCAACCTTTCCAATAATGCAGAATCTCTGTATTCTTCTTCATTTGCGGCTATAACCGGTTCAAGAGATAACAATACTTCTTCCGCCGCCTGAATAAATTCAGGTTCAAAAGAATTTTTATTTTTTATTTTTTCTATAACTTCTTTTAAATATTCGCTTTTAACTTCATTCATACATGTATTCATTCCGTAACTCCATAATTAACTCAAATAATTATATATTATATCATATTAAAAAATTAACGAAAAAAATTTAAAGAAAAGTATTATCTACATTTACAATTGATACGAATATAATAAAAAGTGTATAATTAATTAACCGGCAAATTTGCCCGAGAAACTCAAAATAATAATCACAGGAAAATTATTAAAGGCAGATTTAAAAGGCAGAATCAAATTAAACCGCTGAATGAACGTATAAAGAGGAAATATGGCAATAAATAAGACACAGGTAATTGTTATAGGTGCAGGCCCTGCAGGAGTCAGTGCGGCAATAACAATTGCACGTGCTGGGAAAAATGTTTTACTTATTGAAAGAGGAGATAAAGCCGGAGATAAAAATATGTTCGGCGGAGAAATCTATACTGAACATACGCTGGAAGTTTTTCCCAATTTTATTGAAGAAGCACCGCTTGAAAAACCCATAACCGAACAAAAAATTATAATGCTTAATAATGATAATTCAATTGAATTTTCATATAAAGAAAATTTTAAGAATTACGCTGATTCATACAGCACGGTTCGTGCAAAATGGGATAATTGGTGTGTTGAACAAGCAATAAAAGAGGGAGTAATTTTCGCACCTAAAACTCTTGTAAAAGAATTACTTATTGAAGATTCAAAAGTAGTCGGAATTCAAACAGAGCTTGAAAAATATTATGCCGATATTGTTATAGTTGCAGACGGAGTCAACTCTTTACTTCTTGAACAAATAGGTTTAAGAAAAAAAATACAAGATTCAGACGTTACCGTGAATGTGAAAGAAGTCATAAAACTTCCTGCTGAAACAATTCAAAACAGATTTAACGTTGATGAAAAATCGGGACAAAGCACAAAAATATTAGGCGGCCCGTTTAAAAATTTGTTTGCTATAGGATTTATGTTTACAAACAAAGAAACAATATCAATAGGGATGGGAATATCTCTTGATGATTTAAAGAAAATAGAGTTAAAACCCTATGAATTATTGGATAAATTAAAAGAACATCCGTCAATTAATCCGTATATAAAAGGCGGACAGACCATTGAATATTCGGCGCATTTAATTCCCGAAGGCGGATATAAGAGCATGCCGAAATTGTATACAAACGGGCTTATGGCGGTTGGTGACAGTGCTATGCTTGTTAATAATATTCATTTTGAAGGCACTAATTTAGCTGTTATAAGCGGTAAATTAGCGGGAGAAACTGCAATAGAAGCATTAAATAAGAATGACTTTTCTTCAAAACAATTGTCTTTGTATGAAAAAAAATTAAAACAAAGTTTTATTTTAAAAGATTTAAAAACTCATAAAAACACAATAGAATTTATTAAGAAAAATATTAATACCATAACTGACATATACCCCGAACTCGGCTGCGGATTATTTAAAGTTCTTACCCATTCTTCAAAAGAGCCTAAAAATGAAGTATACAGAAAGTTTTTATTCAAAGTATTAAAATCAGGTGCAATATTAAAAACTATACCTTTAGTTTTATTTGCAATGGAGAAATGTTTCAAAAGATGAATATTAATGAAAAATTATCAACTTTAAAATATAATAAAGGAAAGGAAAGTCATTTATCGGCAGATAATGAAATATGTAAAGAGTGCAAAAACAGAGTATGTACACATATTTGTCCCGCTAATGTATATGACTGGAATGAAGATTCAAAATCGTTAACAATAAGATACGAAAACTGTTTGGAGTGCGGAGCATGCAAAATAGCATGCGAGAAACAAAATATAAAATGGGCTTACCCGTCGGCACAATACGGAGTAAAATTTAAGAACGGCTAGTAAAAGAGAGGTTAATATGCGTGAAGAGTACAATAATAAGCACAGAAGATGGTATGATAAAGATCCGATTTTATCACGTTCTATGAAAACACTTGAAGCATCCGATGATGAAACACAAATAAAAGTTGCATTAAATTTAATAAAAATAATAGTTGAACATAACTTGGCATTCTCGGAATATACTGATGTTAACGAAATCATTGAAGCAGTTGAAGAGGGAATGGATACCAGAGCAAATTCAAGATGGTACGATATTGACAGAACAGTAAGAGCTGCAATAAATATGCTTCAAAATTCTCCGCCGGAAACACAAAAAATATTAGCTAAAGAAATGGCTAAAATTGTTATAGACAAAATAAAAGAAGATAAAGATGTTGAAGAATTAAAAAAGGAACTTGAGCAAGATGAATTTTTTAATGATTCAAATGATGAGTTCTAAATAAAAATATTTTGAATTTGTTTATAAAAATATGCGGGCTGAAAGTTATATACGTATAATTTTACACAATATAAAAGCACGGAATTATAAATGGCAATAAAAAAGATATGGGATATAAAAAATCAGGAGCTGACAAAAGAGCAAATAACCGCCTCGTATTCAAACAGGGTTCTTGCTCATTTAATGCTAAACAGAGGAATAAATACCCCTAAAAAAATCGAACAATTCTTAAATCCCGAGCTTATAAAAATGAGTTCTCCCGATGTTTTTACAGACATGGAAAAAACTGCCGAAAGAATAAAAAAGGCTGTTGAAACTAACGAGAATATAACAATATACGGCGATTTTGATGCCGACGGAATAACCTCAACCGCAATATTATATTTAACATTAAAAGAAATAGGCGCAAGCGTTGACTACTATCTTCCCGATAGAGCTACGGAAAGTCACGGACTTAATAACAAAGCTATTATTAATATTATTTCCAAAAGAAAAACTAAACTTATTATTACGGTTGACTGCGGAATTTCCAATAATTCAGAAGTTAATCTGGCAAAAGGATTAAGAACGGATGTAATTATTACTGATCACCATGAAGCACCTGAAATACTCCCAGATGCATATTCCGTAATAAATCCTAAAGCGCCATACTCTCTTTCTGATGACATAACAGCAGAAGAGCTTGAAAGTATAAATAATTTATCAGGTGCGGGAATTGCTTTTAAACTGGCATGTAAACTTCTTGATATATATAATAAAAAAGATTTTGTGCATGAAATACTGCCATTATGCACAATAGGCACAATCGGAGATGTCGTTCCGCTTTTAGGGGAAAACAGAAAAATAGTGCATATGGGCTTAGAACTTTTAAAATCAGGAAAAAGTAAAGGAATACAAAAACTTCTTGAAATTTCAGGGATTAATGATAAAAATTCATTTACTCAAGAAGCAATTGCTTATTATGTAGTACCGAGAATAAACGCAGCAGGAAGGCTCGAATCCCCTCTTTCAGCTTTAAATGTTCTTATCTCTTCAGATGAAAAACTGACAGATGAATGCGTTAAGCAACTAAATGATTTTAATTCATTAAGACAATCACTGTGTGACGAAACCTTCATGCAGGCTAAATTGATGTATGAAAAAAATATTAATTCGAATAAAAAATCAATAATTCTTTTCAATGATAACTGGCATATTGGCGTAATAGGGATAGTTTGTTCCAAGTTAACCGAACTATACAATAAACCGGCATTTTTAATGACCAGAGATGCAAATAATCCGAATATAATAAGATGTTCATGCCGGAGCATTGAAGGATTAAACGTACACACAGTCCTCTCTGAGCATAAAGAGTTATATGAAGGCTTCGGCGGGCATAAAATGGCAGCAGGTTTTTCTTTTGATGAAAACAAAATAAAATTTGAAGCATTCAAAGAAATTTTAAGTAAAACAATAGAAAATTACTCAACGGAAATTGATTATAACGAAATTAAAGTTCCTGTTGATATGGAATTAAAACCAGATGAAATAAATCTTGAAACAATAGAATTAATAAATAAATTACAGCCCTATGGCGCAATGAATCCGGAGCCTGTATTTGTCATAAATCATGCCCTGTTAAAAAATTATAAAATAATAGGACAAAATAATAACCATTTAAAATTAACCGTTTCAAAAGAAGATAATGATTTTGAATGCATAAAATGGAACTGCTCAAAGATTAATGCATCACAAAATGAAGAAATAGACATATTATTTAATTTAAGAGTTAATGAATTTAACGGGAATAAAATCATTCAGCTTATACTTAATGACTTGAAATATGAAAAAGAAGAGCAAAAGTCTGAGAAAGAAATAAAAATACTTGACCACAGGAAGAAAAAAGATATATTAGCTCAAGTATTGGATTTCATATCAACCACAAAAAAGACGACAGGTATATTTATACAAAACATGTCATTAAAAAAAGAACTAAACTTAAGCCAAGAAGCCGATAAAAAAGTTTTTGACATGGGGAATATACCTCAAAATATAGAACAATTAATGTTTTTTGATTGTCCGTATTCACGTGAAGATTTCAGCAAAATTATGAAAGAAACAGATGCCAAAATAGTACATTTAATGAATTTTAGTATAAATGAAACACAATCAGATAAATTTACCCTAAAAATATCAGGAATGTTAAAATACGCAATGACAAACTTAAACGGCATAATCGACATAAGAAGGATATCAAATGTTCTAAATGTAGATACAGCCACAACGGAGTGTGCTCTTTACATTTTAGAAGACTGCAAAATGATTGAGATTGAAAAAGTTTCCGAAAATGAATATAAGCTTAATAAATTTACACCCATTGAAATATCAAAAATAAAAAATGACGATATGTTTAACGAACTGGAAACCAGAATAAATGAAATAAATTCATACCGAAATTTTTATCTTAATTCAACAATAGACGAGATTAAAGAATCATTAATATAACTCAAACAATATTAAACAAAATAATAGTAAAGTCGGTGTAGATTTTTTCTCTTATGACTGTTTATCATAGTAAAGAAGGAGAAAAAACATGAACATGATTTTAAAATGGATTCTATATGCCTTATTAATTATGGCTATAGCATGGGTTATGCCGGGAATAACCGTAACGGGATTTATAAGTGCAATGGTTGTTGTACTCATTATCGGAGTAGTAAATGTATTAATAAAACCCATAGTACAATTTATATCTCTGCCGATAAATATATTAACTCTCGGACTTTTCAGTCTGGTCGTAAATGCACTTTTATTTTTGCTTGCGGCAAAAGTAGCACCCGGATTTACTATAGAAGGCTTCTGGAGCGGATTTTTCGGCGCTCTTATCCTCTCTATTTTCACCCCGCTTATTGATAAAATTAATATTAAAAAGAAATCCGAATAACGTTAGTTAAAAAAAAAGAGAAGTTCAAAACTTCTCTTTTTTTGTTTGATTAACCGATAACCGGAGGATTAAAAGTTCTTCCCGCTAATTCTTTATCTAACATGTATAAACAATGTTTATCATCACAAATTAAATTAAGTGTTTTAAGAACTTTTCCGACATTAGCTTCTTCTTCAACCTGTTCTTTTAAGTACCAGTCAAGGAAAGAAACAGCCGCTCTGTCTTTTTCTTCTTCGGCAACATCTAAAAGTGCATTTATTTTTGAAGTAACAAGTTTTTCATGTTTTAAAACATCTTCAAAAACTTCTCTCGGACTTGACCAATCTGTTTTAGGTTTTTCAATGGATTGAAGCTCAACTTTTGCGCCTCTTTCCTGAACATAGTTAAACATACCTATTGCATGAGCATGTTCTTCCTGTACTTGAACATTCATCCAATTTTTAAAACCTTGCAAATTCATTCTGTCAAAATATGCAAGCATTGAAAGGTAGAAGTATTCAGAATAAAACTCCGCATTAATTTGATCATTAAAAGCTTTTTCTAATCTTTCGTTCATAGTAATATCTCTCCTCTTTTATAATTTTTACCGAACATCTTTATTTTACATCTAAATTATTTAAATTCATTAACCTGTTAATTAAATTTTAATTATTTAAATTATCATCATAAGGATATATAATAAAAAAAGATTGGAAATAAAATGAAAAAATATGTGTTAATTTTAATAATTATAATACTAATGGTTTTAAGCATCATATTTATACCCGTAAAACATAAAGAGGAAAAAGAAACCCTCGTATTTTGGACTTTACAGTTAGGTACTTTTGATAAATATATAAACGGTATTATTGAAGAATATGAAAAAGAGAATCCCGGAATTAAAATAAAATGGGTGGATGTACCTTATTCGGAAGGAGAAAAAAGGACATTAGCTTCCGTATTAACGGATAATCCGCCCGATATAATTAATTTAACTCCCGATTTTTCAATGCTTTTAGCTCAAAAAAACGCATTATATGAAATAGATGAAAAATATTTATCACAATATACTGACGGCATTTGTAATTTATTAAAATATAATAATAAATATTTCGGGATTCCGTTTTATGCAACCTCGGCAGTAACACTGGTAAATAAACAGCTTGTTAAAGAATATAATTTAAATAAGCTGCCTATAGAGTATAAAGACTTATTTAAAATCAAAAAACTCAATAACTCTTCATATGTGACAATGATTAATTTAAGTGAAAATGATACACTGTTAAAAATATTAAATAAGTATAATATAAATTCACCATCCTCCATAAATTCACCGGAAAGCATCAGTTTGTTTAAAGAATTTAAAAAAGCATATGATGAAGGACTTATTCCGAAAGAGAGTATAACTCAAAACCACAGAGAAGCGCTGGAAAAATATATGTCGGGTCAATTAATGTTCCTTGTTACGGGGTCTAATTTTATAAATATGATAAAAGAAAATGCCTATAATGTTTATAAAACAACGGATATTATTCCTCAATTAACCGGAGATACAGGTCTTTACGATTATTCTCTTATGAATTTTATTATTCCGAAAAAAGCACAACATAAAGAGGCTGCTTTAAAGTTTATTTTATTTTTTACAAATAAAGCGAATCAAACAGAATTAACCAAGCTTACAACAATACTTCCCGCAAATAAAGAGGCACTGGACTTAATATTTAATAAATCAATAACAAACATTGAGGATAAAGCAATAATACAAAGCGCAAAACAGTTAAATAAACTCCAGCCACCCATTTCGAATGTAAAAAATAAAAAAGAATTAAATACCCTATCCTCAAACTATATTCAGGAAATATTAATAAAAAACGGGTCTGTGAAAGATACCTTAGACAAATTTTCCGAAGATTGGAGCAAATTATAATATTTTAGAGGAATACTTTAAATACCGTTTTACTAATCCGACATTATGAACCCTGTGTATATTAACACTTTTTAGCATACAAGAATATAAAGCGGAAACTGTGTCAGCTTCATTTATATCCGTGTTAAATTGATTTCTTATAAAGGATTTTCTTGAAATACCTAATAAAACAGGCTGATTCAAAGATTTAAATTCATCGATTCTTTTTAGTATATTAAAATTAGCTTCCATGTTTTTTCCAAACCCGATTCCGGGGTCAATAATTATTTTTGAAATATCAAATCCGGCATCAGAAAATTCTTGAATTTTTTGTTTTAATTCAATATAAATATTATCAATAATATTTTGATTCGGCTCTTTAGACAGACTACGCTCTTGCATACTGCCATAAGCAGGAACATTATCCGAGTGCATACATACAACCGGAATACTTTTTGATACGGCATAATCAAATAATTTTTTATCATTAAAAAACGAAACATCATTAAGCAAATCACAACCGGATTCAAAAGCCAATTTCGCAGTATCGTAATTTCTTGTATCCACACTTAAGGGGATATTAATACCGTTATCTCTAATCCTTTTAATAACAGGAATAATTCTGTTAATCTCTTCTTCAACAGGTACTCTATCCGCACCGGGACGTGTGGATTCACCGCCGATATCAATAATATCCGCACCTTCTGAAATCATTTTTTTAACATGCTCAATTGCAGACTCTAAATTATTATATTTTCCTCCGTCAGAAAAAGAATCAGGAGTAACATTTAATATTCCGGCAATATAAGGACGTGACCAATCAAAAACATAATTCCTTAATTTCAGGGGAATTAATTTGCCGTTAATAACCGCCTCTAACTGTTTTGCAAGCTCTTTTAATCTGAAGGGCTGATTTTTCAACTTTTCACAAAGATTTTTATACTGATAAAAAGAAGCAAAAATTATTGCATCAGTATACTCGCACTCACACTTTATTGTGCCTCTGTTAACTGCACAATCAAATCCCAAAGATAAAGACAATTGTTTTAAAATATTCGCCTCATAAGATTTCAAGTTAAATATTTTGTACCCGCACCCTAAGTACTTATCTTTAGCTTTATCAATATACAGTTTATCAAAACCTACGGAATTTAATTCCTTAAGTGTATCAGAATCAGAAATTTTAATAACAATATTTTTCATAAAAATATTATAAAAAAAACGAGCTACATTGTGTAGCCCGTTTTTATTTTATGTTAAGTTAACTGTTATGTTAAAGAACTAATTACTTCAGCAAACTTACTTACTTTTTCAAATACACCGCCTACTTTTTGTTTTGCACCGGTATAAGCATTCTGCCCTTTTTCTAAAATATCGGAAACTCCGTTATCATTTTCATCTCTTTTTATGAGAGAAGGAAATACGGTAGAAAGAGCAACTATACCGCCGATTTT
>CANPZP010000058.1 GCA_947589115.1 Candidatus Gastranaerophilales bacterium
ACCCCCCCCCGTGGCGGAAAAACACTTGCGTTTACTTTATCTGAGGTATTAATCACCCTTTTAGTTATAGGAATTATTGCCGCAATAACTGTTCCTATTATAATGGCAAATCATAGGAAACAAGAAACTTCGGCAAAGTTAAAGAAGTTTTACTCGTCACTATCTCAAGCCGTAAGGTTGGCTCAAGTTGATAACTATGATTTTATAAAAGATTCCGGTGCGGAAAGACATATTGATAGTCTTGATATATGGTGGAACAAATATTTAAGCAGCTTTCCCGTTACAAAACATGAAAATACTACATATAAAATTCTTGACCCAACTATGGAAAAAGGTCTTACACCTAAATATATTTATACTTTAAATGACGGTTCCATACTTTACCCTTATTACTATTTTGATGGTGGAAATGTTATAAATTTATTATTTGATGTCAATGGAGAAAAGGGGCCTAATTATCCGGGCAGAGATGTATTTGAGTTTCGCATTCAGCAATATGACTATAGTGAAAAAAACATACACTTTGTAAGAGTTTGTACCAGCCAGAATTCATGCCATTTGGAATATTATCAGGCTTCAAGAGAAGAATTAATTAGAGGCTGCAGCAAAGAAAATGGGTATTTTCAATCTTGTGGCGAATTACTCCAAAAAGACGGATGGGAATTTAAAGATGATTATCCCCTCAGGTTATAATTTAGAGGCAGGATTTATAGTCACAGCAGATGCAAGGATGCTTATATCTATGATATAAGCATCCATATTATGCTGCAAACGGATTGTTTGAACCTGCATTTATTTCTTCAAGAATTTTTTTAACTTCTTTTGAATCATCCGATAATTTACCGTCTGACATTACTTCTTCTTCGGTAAGTTTAGATTTTGCATCTTTAGCAAGTTGATTTATAGCATTTTCATCATTATTTATTTGTTGTAATTGTTGTTCTTCGGCTTCTTCCTGAGCTTTTTCACGTTCTGTTTTTCCGGTAATTGCCTTAGTGACTTTTCCCATAACAAAAGAACCAAGCAAACCGCATAAACAACCCGTAACCGCACCGATTGCCGTACCTATTCCCGGAAATATTGCCGTACCTATTGCAGTACCTAAAGCAAGACCTGCCTGTTCACCTGCAACAAATCCTAAGGTATCACCGGCGACTCTTACTGCAGATTTACCAAGCTGTTTCATACCTTTTTCTTTACCGAGAGTTTTAAAAGTCGGAATAACTTCAAATATCGTTTCAAACAGTCCGCTTACAAGCATCATAGCGCCTGCACCGGAACCTTTTACTTTTGAAAATACAGAACCAAGTTTGCCTGCTGCCTTTTTACTTCCTGCTGCCGCAGCCTTTTTTACCCCTTCTGCAGCTACTTTTTCCGCACCTAATGATGCCGTTTCTTTTGTTAATATTTCCGAAGCTGCCGTTGCGGCTTTTTCTGATTTACTTGTAAACTTTTCAAATAATTTTGCAAATCTTTTACTGTTCGGTTTTTTTAGTAGTTTCTTTTCTATTTTTTCCGCTTTTTTTGCATATTTTAATGCTTTAGATTCTGTTTTTGCAGCTGAAAATGTACCTTTAAAAATATCATTAGATTCTTTTGCCGACGAAACATAATCTAAAACTTTTTTACCTTTAGAACCTTCAGCTCTAAATAATTTATTTAAATCAGCTTTATTTTTTTCCGTTATCTTTTTCATAACGTCTGTACAAGCTGTATTTCCGGACTTTTTAATTTTATGATTTCTTAATAAATACCCCAATATAGGAATACCTTCATAAAATGCGGCACCTGAGGCTACTGATTTTGTTGCAGAACTAAAAGTATCTTCCTCCAAAGCCTTTAATGGTTCACCTTTTATATATTTTAAAAGTTTTCTGCTTGTTTCTATTGAAGGTTTTTTTGTTTCAACTGTTGTTTTTATTGCTGTATCTACTGCACTAACCATATTATTATCCCAAATTCCTTTTCCACACATGTTAATAAAGTATTTTTTTTAACCTAAATTTACTAATTTAATAAAATTATTAAGAAATATTAAATAATTTATTTAAATTAAATAAATAGAATAAATTGACGGTTATTTTTTCCGGAATAACTGTAATTATTACTATTTTGGCTATATGTAACAATATGTTACAAGTGTAAAAAATACACGATAAAAAATGGGCAACATGTGGAATTGATATCATGTAAGAGGTTAATAAGTGAAAATTTTTATGGTTAGAAATGTAAAGGATTGTTAGATTTAATTAATTTGTGATAAATAAGTGATTCCCTTTCTCTGTTTCCTCTCTCTGATATAAGTGAACTTGACCGATATTCAATCGGTTTTTTATTGCTCAAAATACCTAAAAATCCTAAATATGAGCTTAAGGAATTTTTTTATTCGAAAATATTTTTCCCTTCTCTTGAGTACATGTTCGACCGTGTATTTTTTATATCGGCATAAATTTTTAAATCTTTAGTATTTTTCAAAAAATTTAAAGAATCGTTAAATTTAACTAAAGCCTTTTCAATATTTTTACTGTTAAAATCGAACATATCATCAGCCATTTCAGTATTAGACATGGCAAGTCTTGTCATATCACGGAAGCCTGATGATGCAAGTTTTAGAGCAGTATTATTATCTTGCGCACTTCTAAATAATGCCCGAGCTATTAATATCGGCATATGACTTATTAATGCGGCGGCATAATCGTGTTCTTCGGCATTTAACGTCAAGGGCTGCGCACCGACTTTCGTTATTATTTTTTTTACTGAGTCCAAGTCTTTTTCGGTTATATTTTCCGAAGGAGTCAAAACCCACTTTGCGCCTTGAAAAAGTTCTTTATAGGAAGCATCAAACCCGTTAAACTCCGTTCCCGCCATGGGATGAGAACCTATAAATTTATAAGGGCGTTTCTTTTGCATTACAAATGATTTTACACTTGCGCAATCTAACACTATACAGTCTTTTGATACTATATTTTCCAGTTCCTCCAATATATCAAGTGTTTTATTTATCGGGCATGCCAGAAACACTATATCGCATTGAGATACGGTATTTATATCGTCTGAAACGTTTTTATTCAGTTTTTTGGCATCTTGTATTGTTTTTTTATTTCTTGTCACCGCAGTCACTTCATATTCGCTGTCCGATAGTGCTTTGAATAATGAGCCGCCTATCAAACCCAAGCTAATTATACCTATTTTCATTAATATTCCTTTGTTTTGCTATGTTTTTATATTATCATTCCCATTCAAATGTTAAAAATTATTAACAAATATTCATAAATTTGCGTAGTATTAGAATATGTGTAATAATACAAATAATTAATAGTCTAACCATTCCTTTCTTGACTTATGCGGCTTTATGTCGCATTTTATTTTGCTTTTATTTATTAACAAAGATATCGGGAGTTGCAAGGCATAATGCCGTAATATTCACATAACCGTTTTCTTTTAAGAGTTTAATTATTTCATTTAAGGTTGCACCTGTTGAGGTTATGTCATCAAGAATAAGAATATTTGTATTTTTATCCGATTTTACATTTTTATTTATAACAAAAGCGTTTTTAATATTTTCTATTCTTTCCTGTTTGTGAAGATTGTATTGTTTAAGCGTATCTTTTTCTCTTATCAGAAAATTTTTATTAACACTATAGCCTGTCAATTTAGCAAATTCATCGGCTGTCAATTCCATATGGTTATATTTACGTTCTTTTCGTCTGTTTTTGTGGATAGGGACAGGGATTATAAGGAACTCTTTATTTATATTCAGTTTTTGCCAATATTCATACATAATTTTTGCGGCATAATAGGCTAAACGCTTTTTATTGTAGTATTTTAAACTTATTATTAAATTTTTAATTATACCTTCATAGAATGTACAGGCATAAACATTTGAATCAGCAATTATTGCGGCAGTATTTAGAGGATAGAATTTAATTTTTTCATGGCATTTAGAGCATAATAAAGAATCCTCTTTCGTGGAGCGGCAAAAATAGCAGGGCTGGATATATATTAAGTTTAGTAGTTTTTCAAGTAAGTTTATCATATAATAATTATTATATTAGATAAAAGAGAAGAATAAAATGAGTTTTTTACACATGCTGACAAGCGCAATAATAATGATTTTATTAATAAGTTTATTAATATTAATTCATGAAACCGGACATTTTTTAGCAGCGAAGCTTGTCGGAATAAGGGTAGATAAATTCGGATTCGGACTGCCTGTCGGGCCTACGTTATTTAAGAAAAAAATAGGTGAAACCGAACTTTTAATTCATGCTTTTCTTTTAGGCGGATATGTATCTTTCCCCGATGATGAACAGGATTGTGATTTAGCTATGGATTCTCCGCTTCGCTATTCAAATAAAACCATAGGTCAGCGTGCGCTTGTTATTTCAATGGGTGTAATTTTTAATGTCTTACTTGCATATTTCATTATTTTTATGACGGGATTAATATGGAAACATCTTCCCGATAACAAATTTATTGTATCTTTTGAAGAATTTGCACCCTCAGCCGTTGAATCAATCAAGACCTCGGGCATTCAAAAAGGGGATATTATATATTCAGTAAACGGAACGGTTATTACTTTTCCTATGACTCTTAATAAATATCTTGAGGTTTCTAAAGAATTTGACGGACATGTTAATAAACAAACTGCGGAAAATAAGCTTAATGAATTAATTAAACTTAAT
The DNA here is from genome assembly GCA_947589115.1 of Candidatus Gastranaerophilales bacterium. Lineage (GTDB taxonomy): Bacteria > Cyanobacteriota > Vampirovibrionia > Gastranaerophilales > Gastranaerophilaceae > Avigastranaerophilus. The sequence goes on from CANPZP010000058.1 coordinate 4,686, forward strand.
TCAAATTTAACTCCCCTATCAACCGTTAAAGCGGGTAATTTAATAAAACTGCCGGAATTTACGGATGAAGAACAGGTTAATTTATCCTTGGATAATATTTTAGGGCTTGAAAAATACAATTCCGACGAAATAAAATTAACTCCGATACAAACCCAATTGAGAGATGAAATAGACTACAAAAGTGAATATGAAGTTAAAGAAGATACTTTATTATCAGATATAGCTTATGCAATTTCGGATACAAAAAAGCCGGTAAATATTGTTGTAACAAGAGATAATAAGCAGATAGAATTAAAGCCCGTTTATGCAAATAAAGAAGGTAAACTGGGGATTATTCAACAGTATACGGAAAAATACAAAGAAACAAAAACGTTAAAACAATTAATTCCTGCGGTATTTCATTATGTAAATTACAATATGAAATTTATGATATATTCTTTAGCAAAATTATTTTCGGGTAAAATTCCCGTTAGTGAGATGAACGGAATTATTGCAATTACGAAAATAGGTACTGAAGTCATAGCGAATAACGGTTTATTTCAAGGATTGCTGCTTAGCGCAATAATTTCATTAAACTTGGCAATACTTAATATTCTGCCCATTCCCGCTTTAGACGGAGGTCATCTGCTTTTCCTTCTTATTGAAAAAATAACGGGTAAACCGGTTAACAAAACATTTATAGAAAAATTAAGTACATTTTTCTTCTATTTATTAATAGCGTTAATGATTTTAATAATCTATAACGATATACATTCCTGGATAATAGGCAAAATATAAACCGGCAAAAATTTATTGAATATCCAAAATATTTTTTACATGAGAAATTATTTTTTTATGAATTTCTTTTTCGCTTAAAGTACCGTCTATTGATATAAAACCGTATTCTTTTATCATTTTTTGATATTCTTCAAGACATTTCCCCTGATATATTTGAAAGCTTTTATAAAAATCACTGCTTAAACCTATATCACGTCCTGATTCCCAATAATCAAGCCCTGTAGTACCTATTATACGTTTTAATAATATTTCAACCGGAACATCAAGGTAAAATACCATATCGGGTTCAGGCGCATAATCGTACAAATTTTTTAACCATTCTATATTATGACCTCTTACTACATCACGGGCATATGCCGTATAAATATAGCGGTCAAGAATAACAACAAAGCCTGCTTTAAGGGCGGGAAGAATTATATTTTCAAGTCTGTCAGCGAAATCCGCAGCATATAAAAGACTAAATGTGGTTGCGTTTAATAAATTTCTTTCTTTTGCATCATTTATTGCATCTGCAATAAACTTTGAGGTTTTCCACTCACTAACCATTACTCCGTATGACTGGTCTTCAATCCACCTTTTCAAACGGCTTATCTGAGTAGATTTTCCCGACCCGTCCGTTCCTTCTATTACTATTAATAAACCTTCATATCCATGTTTTGACTTATATTGCTGCATTTATAATATTATCCCTTTTTGCGCCAATACTTCTTTTACTTTTTCTCTGAAAAATACTTGTTTTTTATGTATACTTTCGTTTGCATCTATTTCAACCAAGCCGTATTCGTCAATCATTTTACGGTATTCGTCATTAACACGTTTTTGAAATATTTTATAACTTTCATACGGGTCATTACTTATTTTTAAATCCATACCCGCTTCATAAAACTTCGGGGAGCGATTTGCACATATTCTCTCCAGCGAAACTTCTTCACTTACTCTAAAATAAAGTGTTAAATCAGGTTTAACGGCAAACCCGTATACTTTTCTAACCCAATCAGGATCAACCCCTCTTGCTACATCCCTTGAAAATGCCGTATACACATATCTGTCTGCAAGAACTATAAACCCCGCTTTTAATGCAGGTATTATTATTTGTTCCAACCTGTCAGCAAAATCAACTGCATGTAATAATGAAAAAGTTCTCGGACTTAATAAATTTTTCTTCTTTGCTAACTTTGTTGTCTGTGAGATTAAATCAGACGAATTCCATTCCGTGAAAATAACATCTTGCTTTAATGATTTCAGCCAATCTCTTAAAATTACAAGCTGTGTGGACTTTCCGGAACCGTCTATTCCCTCTACACATACCAATGTGCCGGGTAAATTATGAGGATGATTTAACCTTGATTTCATTTTTTCCTCTTTAGGTTAGTTAAATTGATTCTTATAATAGCATGATTAATTACTTTATACAATTATTTTATTTATGGATTTATATGTAATTTGAAATCTGAAAAGTCACAAAATGTTATACTTAATTTGTTTGAACATTCAGGTATGAAATCTGCTTATCCGAGTATGTTTTTTCTTTCAGCTTTGTGTATTTTTTTATATCTATTATTTTATCAATCGGATGCTCTAAAATTATTATCGTATCTTTTTTAAATATTTTATTATTATAAATAACCTCTAACGATTTTTCATATAAATCCGAATTATAAGGGGGATCAATGAATATAACATCGGGCTGTATCTGAATTTTTAATATATTTTTTAAAGAATCACCAAAGTATAAATTAACATCCGATTTAAACAATTTACAATTTTCTTTAACGGAAAGAGCCGTTTTTCTGTCCTTTTCAAAAGCATAGACTCTGAATCCTCTTGATAGCGCCTCAAAGCTCATTATCCCGCTTCCCGAAAACATATCTATAAATGTTCTGCCTTCAAAATCCATCATAGAGCTTAAGGTATTAAATATTCCCTGTCTGGTTTTTGAAAGAGTTGGTTTAATATTTTCAAAGTCAGGTGTTTTTATTTTTATTGAATTGTATTCTCCGCCGGTTATCTGCATTTTTATAATTCAATCAAATTATCGGGTTTAGTTTCTTCTTTATCGGATTGTTCATAAAGTTTTATCGAGCCTAAAATATTAGACCACTGTCCGAAAATATTTTGAGAATAATGAGGCATTTTATTTATATATGTTGCAATTATTACACCTTGATTCCCCTGAAAAACTCTTGTTAAAGAGCAGGTATTTTTCATTCTGCTGCACCACGCTGCCATCGTGTCGTCTATTTCCTGTTTAATGTACTCAGGTACTATATCGGGATAATTATTTCTGTCTTTTCCCAACTGCTTCTGCATAATAACAACACTCGTTATACCCTGCGTTTTTATAACTCTTTCATATAAGGTTAACATTTCGGTATAATTGCTGCCATTTTGATTAACGGGAACGTAGCATTGTTTATTCGAATTATTATCACCGCATTCCGTTTTATGCCATCCGTTATTCGGAAAATTAAACTGTATTGTATCTTGTGCGTTCACAAAATTTTGACAAAGAATAAAAATCATAAATAATAAAATAAATTTTTTCATTAAATAAGCTCCCATGCCGGTTTTTCAGATGCCGTAACCAAAGAAACATCTTCATCTTTTAATATGTTTTTAAAAATATCAACAACGAATCTTTCACTATAAAAATGCCCCGGGTCAATAATAGTCATTTTTTCGGCATTTAGAGCCTGATGATGTTTAATATCACCGGTAACAAAAACATCAATACCTATTTTTTCCAATTCCGTAATATATTCGGCGCCGCTGCCCGAGCAAAAAGCTATTGAGCTGTATGATTTTCTATGGCTGTTAACAACCCTTATACTCGGCAGACATAAGATTGTTTTAAGAGTTGATACTAATTTTGAAAAGTTTTTTTCTTCATTAAACTTTTTATATCTGATAAATTCGAAAGCGGTATCAAGCTCTGTGAATCCGCATTTTTCCGCAAGGTATTCCGTCACTCCCCCTTGTGCTATATCTAAATTGGTATGGGCGGAATATATTTGTATATTATTTTTTATTGCCTTAATTATATAGGGGGCATCTATTGTTTTAATAGGGTTAAAAAATACGGGGTGATGTGAAATTATTAAATCACAACCTTTTTCAACCGCTTCATCAACGCTTGATGAAGTAACATCTAAAGCCAGCAATATTTTTTGAACTTCATCGATACCCAAATTAATTTGCCAGCCTGAATTATCCCATTTCTGCATGGTGGATAACGGTGCAAATTCTTCAATTTTTTTTATTATTTTATTTACTTTTTCCATAAATCTTTTCCAGTATTATCTGTGCCGCTTTAATCTTTTCTGTTTTTTCTATATGATAAATTTCATTATCTTCATTTATTATATACAATTCATTATAATTTGACGAGAAGCCTATATCGGATTTTGAAATATCGTTAGCGCAAATATAGTCACATCCTTTTTTCTTCAATTTTATTTTGGAATTTTCAACCACATTGCTGCTTTCAGCTGAAAATCCCACAACAATTTGATTTTCACGCTTAAGTTTTGACATTTCTTGTAAAATATCAGGATTTTCCGTAAGTTCAATATTTAAAGGTTTTCCGTCTTTTTTTATTTTTTCTTTAGAGGGATATTTCACCCTGTAATCACTAACAGCCGCCGTCATTATTAAAGAATATGAATCTTCAAATTCTTTTTTTACTTGGCTAAACATCTCCTGAGCCGTATTAACATTAATGACCTTATAATTTTTTTGTACATCAACGGCAGAAATAAGAACAACCTCCGCCCCGAGTTTGTAAGCGCAGTCCGCAAGCGCTATACCCATTTTACCCGACGAATAATTTCCTATATACCTTACGGCATCAATATTTTCTTTAGTACCGCCGGCGGTAATTACTATTTTTTTATTTTTTAATATTTGGTTAGGGATAAGACAATCTTTTACGGTATCAAATATTTTATTTATATCTGCCAGCCTGCCTTTACCGACCGAAGCACAAGCCAAAAAGCCTTCTTCAGGTTCTATAACAATTACTCCTCTTGATTTTAATTCTTCAAGATTTTTCTGAACGGCAGGGCTTTCCCACATATTCGTATTCATGCAAGGAGCAATAACAACTTGTTTGTTATAAGCACAATATACAGATGTTAATAAATTATCACAAATTCCGTGAGTAATCTTAGCTATTGTATTTGCGGTTATAGGTGCTATTAAAAATATATCCGAATCATCAGTTAACTGAATATGTTCGGGTTTGTATTCATTAATTTGAAAAGGCTCTATATCCGCTGAATTTTGGCTGAGTGTTTCTAAAGTAGTTTTTGTGACAAAATTTAATGCATTAGGCGTAACAACAACCTTTACATTAGCATTATTTTTTTTGAATAATCTGATTAATTCAAGGATTTTATATGCCGCAATTGCGCCCGTAATCCCGATAAGAATTGTTTTTCCTTTCAGCATGACCTATTCTGCTCCTTATCAAAAATTAATTTCAGATTCTTTATTGCATCATCTAAATTATCGTTAACAATTGTATAATCAAAATTTTTCCCTTCCGATATTTCTCTTTGAGCTTCATTTAATCTTTTGCGGATAGAAGCTTCATCCTCAGTATGTCTGCCTCTAAGGCGCTCTTCAAGCGTTTCAACGGAAGGGGGCATTATAAAAATAGTAACCGCCTCCGGCATTTGAGATTTAACGTTTTTTGCACCGTTTACCTCTATTTCCAAAATTAAATCCGTACCTTTATTCAAGGTTTTTTCAACAAAACTCTTTTTTGTTCCGTAATAATTACCGCTAAATTGAGTCCATTCCAAAAACTCTCCTTGCTCGACGGATTTAATAAAATCTTCTTTTTTCAAAAAGAAATAATTAACTCCGTCAATTTCACCTTCTCTTGGCTGTCTTGTAGTTGCCGATATTGATAATTTTATACCCGGGTTTTGTTCTAAAAACAGTTTCAAAAGTGTGCCTTTACCGACCCCTGAACAGCCTGCAACTATGAATAACCGACCTTGCATATTTTTCCTTATTGTCTGATTTTTAATGATTATACCTGAATTATATTAATTATTCCACTGTTTTTTAAAAAATCATCTTATAAAAATATTATTATAAAGGAAAAGCAGCCGTATTTCAGGCTGCAATTAGAAGTTTAATTATAGATGGAATTTGGGATTTATTCCAAATATCAATCTATATCTTTTTTTCTAACCGTTTCAAACGTTCTTCAAATTTCTTGTTTTGGTCGGTTAGCAGCTTGTTTTGTTTTTCAAGCTCGGTTATTCTCTTATCTAACCCTGTAACTTTTGCGGTTAAATTCTGTAAATCTTTG
>CANPZP010000059.1 GCA_947589115.1 Candidatus Gastranaerophilales bacterium
TTAACTCCATATAGACATGTATTCGTCATTTGGGGGTTAAACTTTAGTATTTGTTACAAAATTTAATATAGTATTTAAAATCAATTTAAAAAAATAACATATATTTCTTTAAGAGTTCAAACAGCACATTTTTATAATTAACAGAGTTTTAATAACTATTAATTATCAATATATAATGCTCTATTTTCATTATTTTAATATGTTTTATTCAAACTATGATACTCTTATTATATACTTATGGAACACATAGATATTTTAAAAAAAGTAGCATTCAATATTAAAATTCAGAGGATGAAAAAACACTTAACTCAATATCAATTAGCTGAATTAATTAATGTTCATGAAAAATATATTGGTAAAATTGAAACCGGCAGACAAAATATAACTTTACGCACTCTTTTCAGAATCGCTCAAGCTCTCGATATCGAAATGAATCTGCTTTTTATTTAAATATATTTTATTTTGATTTAGTTTGATATAATTGATTTATGTACATAAACAAACTAAAACTTAAAAATTTCAGAAATTATGAAGAGTTAAATCTGCAATTTAATTCTCATAAAATTTTATTTATAGGGAAAAATGCACAGGGGAAAACTAACCTGCTCGAAGCAGTATATTACCTTTCAACTCTGGACTCTTTGAAAAATAATTCAGATTCCGAACTTATTAAATGGAATGAAAATTATTCCAACATCTCTTGTGAAATCCAAAAATTTGATGTGAATATTGATTTGGACGTTATAATAAATCCTCCAAACAGAAAAAAATTAAAAGTTAACGGAATATTAAAAAATAAATCCTCAGATTTCATAAGCAATATTTCAACCGTATGCTTTACGGTAAATGACTTGCTTCTTCTTAGAGGAAACCCCGATAACAGACGTAAATGGATTGATAATGCTATTTTACAAGTATATCCCGCTTACTCCGAAAGATTAACTAAATATAATAAAATTAAATCGCAAAAAAATAATTACCTTAAAAATTTAAAAGGAAATCTTAACGCTGATACCTCTCTTTTGGATGTCTGGAATGAACAATTAGCAATTAGCGCCAGTAATCTGACTTTTATCAGAATCTCTTTTTTAAATGAACTGGAAAAAATCGTTCCGAATAAACATAAACTTATAGCAGCTAATGAAAATCTTTCTTTTGTTTATAATTCTTCCGTCTTAAATGATGTCTTTATAAACGATAAACCTCAATTCAAAATTGAAGATATTCTCCAAAAATATAAACAACTTCTGGAAGAAAAAAAACAAGAAGAAATTATCAGAGCTCAATCTGTTATAGGCGCTCACAGAGATGATATATCATTCTTCATTAACGGCATAGAAGCTACAAAATTCGCATCCCAAGGACAACAAAGAACAATTGTACTATCACTTAAATTGGCTGAACTTGAACTAATTAACCAAAAAATTAATACAAATCCTATTTTATTACTCGATGACGTCTTGGCTGAATTAGATGACTTAAGACAAAATCTTTTACTTAATGCTATTAATAATAATACTCAAACTATTATTACCTCGGTTGATACCCTTCATTTTAAAGAAGAATACTTAAAAGATGTGGAAATATTTGAAATAAAAAATAATAACGTATTTAAATTTAATTAACTCATTATGACATGTTGTCTTATAAATTACTTTCCTTTTACTCCCGTCGTTTTGACTCTCTTATTCGTGCTACTTCACACTTTTATAAATTTCTCGCATTTTTAACATGTAAATTTTCACTCAATAAAAAAAGACCAAAGTTAAACTTTGGTCTTTTAAAATAAAAATTTTAAACTAGAAATTTAAACCGGCTTCCCTTGCTGCATCCGCTAATGCTGCAATACGTCCATGGTATAAAAATCCGCCTCTGTCAAATACAACATCTTTTACTCCGGCTTTTAACGCTTTTTTTGCTATAGCTTCTCCTACAGCTTTCGCACTCTCTATATTCCCGCCGTGAGTTAAGTCACTTCTTAAATCCTTATCAATTGATGATGCTGATACTATTGTTACACCTTTTACATCGTCTATAATTTGAGCATAAATGTGTTTTGTGCTTCTATAAACGGCTAAACGAGGTGATTCTGTTGTACCTGCTAATTTTGCTCTTAATCTTCTGTGTCTTTTTTGTGTTGCTTCTTTTTTGTTTACTTGTTTAATCATTTCTCTTTCCTTTCACCCGAACCTTCTTACCTCTGTAAGGGTTCATATTGGCTGGTGCAGCAGCACCCTTATAATTTAGTTCTACTTTTTATATTTAAGCCTAATTTTGAACCGGCTCTGCCGGGCTTGGATTTGGCTTTCTTTCGATGGTGCAGCGGCACCTTTATAGTTTAGTTCTACTTATTATATTTGAGCCTAACTTTGAACCGACTCTGCCGGGCTTTGATTTGGCTTTCTCTCTATGGTGCAGCGGCACCTTTCAAGTTGAATTTACTTATTTATATTTAAGCCTAATTTAAATCCGGCTCTGTCGGCTGTCTTGGATTTTGCTTTCTCTCTATGGTGCAGCGGCACCTTTCAAGTTGAATTTACTTATTTATATTTGAGCCTAACTTTGAACCGGCTCTGCCGGCGCTATTTCTTACCTGTCTTACCGGCTTTTCTTCTGATGTGTTCGCCTTCGTATTTAATACCTTTGCCTTTATAAACTTCTGGCGGTCTTTTGCTTCTGATTAATGCAGCAATATCGCCTACTGCTTGTTTATTAGCACCTGATATGGTTATTTTAGTATTCTGTTCTACAGAAATTTTTATTCCTTCCGGTGCTTTTATATCTATAGGATGTGAATATCCTAACGCCATATTTAATGTATTTCCTTGCATTTGAGCACGATAACCCACACCTACTATTTCAAGTTTTTTAACAAAACCTGTTTTTACACCGTTTATGGCATTTGATACCAATGTTCTTGATAATCCGTGCAATGAACGGGATTTTCTGTCGTCATTAGCTCTGGTTAATACAATAGTATTTTCAGATTTTTCAATTTTTATTTCAGGACGTATAGTTACGCTTTCAGTACCTAATGAACCTTTAGCAGTTACTGTTTGTCCTTCTATTTTTACCTCTACACCCTCGGGTATAACTATCGGTAATTTACCTATACGTGACATCTTTTTATCTCCAATTTAATTATTTTACTTTTCAACAATTTTTTAATTACCATACATAGCAAAGTATTTCACCGCCGACATTCTCTTTTTTAGCTTTTCTGTCGGTCAATAATCCTTTACTTGTCGATATTATAGCAATACCCATTCCGCCTAAAACTTGAGGTATGTCTTTTGCTTTACAATAATTCCTTAATCCGGGTCTTGATACTCTCTTTAAATTTGATATCACCGGTTTTGACTTTTCATCATATTTTAATGTTACTTTTAATTTTTTGAAGCTCTTGCCTTCTACATCCTCTACTGAATAGTTTTCTACGTATCCTTCAGATTTTAAAAGTTTTGCTAATTCTACTTTTAATTTTGAACTGGGCATCTCAACTTCATTTAAAGAAACCATATTAGCGTTTCTTATTCTTGTCAGCATATCTGCTATCGGATCTGTGTTCATTTTTTATTTTCCTTTACTTTTTACTACTTACTGAAATTTTATTCGGCAGTATAGAAAAGCTTTGTGGTGCAGTGGCACCTTTATAGTTGGTTTAACTTACTTATATTTGAGTCTAACTTTGAACCGGCTCTGCGGGGCTTGGATTTTGCTTTCTCTCGGGCAAGTAGTTCACTTCGGGCTTCGCCCTGTCGTTCACTTTGCCCTCACATACTCGGGTTCGCTCACTTCGTTCGACTTCACCCTACGCAAAATCCGCTACCAACTTGCTTTAACTACACCGGGCAATAAACCTTGATGAGCCATTTTTCTTAAGCATATTCTGCATATACCGAAATCTCTGTGATATCCATGAGGACGTCCGCAGATTGAACATCTGTTATGAAGTCTTACTTTCGGATACTTTCCTTGTGCTGCTAATGCTTCTCTTTTAAGCTCTTTATCTATCATTGCTTTTTTAGCCACGTGTTTTCTCCTTTTTACTTCTTAAATGGCATTCCAAGCGCTCTTAAGAGTGCTCTTGCTTCTTCATCAGTATTCGCTGTTGTTATTATTGAAATATTCATTCCGTGAACTGCATCAAGTTCATCGTACGAAATTTCAGGGAATAATGATTGTTCTTTTAATCCTAATGTATAGTTTCCTCTTCCGTCAAAACTTTTTGCACTAACACCTCTAAAGTCACGAATCCTCGGTAATACTACACATATTAATTTTTGAAGAAAATCATACATTCTTTCACCTCGGAGTGTTACCATTGCGCCAACAGGCATGCCTTCTCTTAACTTAAATGCAGCTATTGACTTCTTAGCTTTAGTTGATAACGCTCTTTGACCGGCTATCTTCGTTAACTGATTTACTATGGTTTCAGCTAACTTTGAATTATGACATGCTTCACCAACTCCCATGTTTAATACAATTTTACTTAATTTCGGAATCTGGTGAACATTTTCATACTTAAACTCATCTTGAAGAACTTTTTTTACTTCTTCATTGTATTTGTCTTTTAAATTTCTTGTAACTACTGTCATTTTCTTATCCTTTCGTAGAATGCAACCCCCTCTCGGATTGCCCATACTTATTTATTCTGCATTGTATTATTTTTTACTGTCTTGGATTTTACTGTCTTTGGCGGTGCAAGGCACCTTCAATTTTGGTTTAACTTATTTATATTATATCCAACTTAAAACCGGCTCTAACGGTACCCTTTCGTAGAATCCATTAATCTAACTTTTCACCGCATTTTTTACAAACACGAACTTTTTTATTATCAACAACATCATACTTTATTCTTGTTGCTTTTTCACAAGAAGAACAATATAACATTACTTTTGACGAATCCATTGCAGCTTCAGTCTTGATTAACCCGCCTTGGTTTCCGCCTTGAGCTTTTTGCGCCTTTGTTACCATATTCACACCTTCAACAATTACCTTGTTTTCTGATGTGATTACTTTCTTAATTGAACTTACTTTTCCTTTATCTTTTCCGGAGATTACTACTACTTTATCTCCGCTTTTAACATGTATAGGATGTTTTTCAACAGGTTTCTTGCTTCTCATCTCACTTCTCCTATATAACTTCTGGAGCTAAAGAAATAATTTTCATAAAGTTCTTATCTCTCAGCTCTCTGGCAACAGGTCCAAAAACACGTGTGCCTCTTGGATTCCCGTCTTTATTTATTATTACCGCTGCATTTTCATCAAATCTGATTACACTGCCGTCTGCTCTCTTTATATCAGCTTTTGTTCTTACAACAACAGCTTTAACAACCTCAGATTTTTTTACAGCCATATTAGGTGTTGCATCCTTTACCGCCGCAACTATAACATCTCCTACATGTGCAAATTTCTTATTTGAACTGCCCATTACTCGTATGCATAACAATTCTTTTGCACCTGTATTATCTGCTACTTGTAATCTCGTTTCTTGCTGTATCATTTTATTTCACCCTTTGAAATTTATTATTTCTATTTTACTTTTTCCACTATTTCCGATAGCGCCCAACGCTTGCCGCCTGAAATAGGTTTTGATTCTACTATCCTTACAATGTCACCTTCAGAACATTGATTTTGTTCGTCATGTACTTTGTAATTCTTTGTTGTTTCTATAATTTTCTTATATTTCGGATGTTGATTATAAGATGCAACTTTAACAACCGCAGTCTTTTCCATCTTATTACTTACTACAACACCTTGCTTTTCTTTCTTAGGCATTTTTATTTGACCTCATACTTATACTGATTGTTTTTCTTTTATAACTGTTTTGACTCTTGCTATTGTTTTTCTGATTTCTTTTATCTCGGAATTTGCTCTTCCGTAATCACCTGCATTGTCATACTTATTTGTATTCTTCTTAAATCTTAAATCAAATAGTTGTTTCTTACAGTCTTGAACCATTTCATTAAGTTCTTGTTCAGATTTTTCTCTTATTTCTTCTATCTTCATCGCTATTCACCTGCTTTCTCAACAATTTTAACCTTTATCGGAAGTTTTTGAGCAGCTAATTCAAGTGCATGAATAGCAACTTCTCTTTGAGGATAATCTAATTCAAAAAGGATTCTGCCGGGTTTTACAACAGCTACCCAATATTCAGGGTTTCCTTTTCCTTTTCCCATACGAGTTTCAGCCGGTTTAGCCGTTATCGGTTTATCAGGGAATATCTTTATCCATACATTTCCGCCTCTTTTAATTTCACGTGTCATTGCACGTCTTGCGGCTTCTATTTGTCTTGATGTAATCCATGCAGGATCTTGTGCCTGAAGCCCGTATGAACCAAGTTCTAACTTAGTCCCTCTGGTTTCATGACCTTTCATTCTGCCTTTCATCATTTTACGATATTTAGTTTTCTTGGGCATTAACATGATTGTTTTTCGCTCCTAATTCATTGCTTACTCATTTGTTGCTTCATCAGTAACATCAGATTTAACTTCTTGTACCTGCGCTGCTGATGATTTTTTTCTTCTTCTTGCGCCGACAGGCTTTTCTTCAAAATTATTTGCACCTGCTTTTTTCGCTTTTATATTTTGGTCTGCCATTTCTCCGGGCATTAAGTTCCCTTTGAATATCCATACCTTTACTCCGATTTTACCCATTATAGTATCAGCTTCGGCAAATCCGTAATCAACATTAGCTCTTAAAGTCTGTAACGGTATTCTTCCTTCTTTAGCCCATTCACTACGAGCTATTTCGGCTCCGCCTAATCTTCCGGATACCATAACTTTTATACCTTGAGCTCCTGCTCTCATTGCTCTTTGCATTGCCTGTTTCATGGCTCTTCTGAATGCTATACGTTTTTCTAATTGAAGTGCTATGGATTCAGCTACCAATTGTGAATCAACATCAACTCTTGCAACCTCAACAACGTCAACCGTTACTGTCTTGTTTATTAATTTTGCAACAGCCGCTCTTAATTCTTCAATACCTTGACCGCCTCTTCCTACAACAACTCCGGGTTTTGCAGTAACTACCGTTACCGTTACATTCTGAGCTTTTCTGGCTATTAAGATTCTTGATATGCCTGCTGCATATAATTTCTTCTTTACGAATTTTCTGATTTTTGCATCTTCTGCCAGAAATTCCGGATAATCTTTCTTCGCAAACCATGTACTAAACCAAGGTTGTATTATTCCTATTCTAAATCCGGTCGGATGTGTTTTTTGTCCCATATTTTTTACCTTCTAAATTGTTTCTTTTGTTACTTTTACGGTTAAATGAGATGTCCTTTTAACTCTCGCATACATTCTGCCTTGAGCTCTCGGTTTACCTCTTTTTAATGTTCTTGATTCATCAGCATATATTTCTGATATCTTTAATGATTCAGCTTTTGCACCAAACTTTTCCGCTGCATTAGCCACTGCTGCAGTTAAGTTCTTTTCTACTACTCTTGCTGCAAAATATGGCATAAATTTCAACATGCTTAATGCATCTAATGCTGATTTGCCTCTTACAAGATTTATTACTCTGCGTAATTTTCTTGCCGGCATCGTTATATCTGTTTGTCTTGCCTTAGCTTCCATAATCTATTTCCTTTTCGCCGTTTTATCCTGCCCTGCATGACCTCTAAACATTCTGGTAGGTGCAAATTCACCTAAACGATGACCTACCATCGGTTCTGATATGTATACCGGTACATGTGTTTTTCCGTTATATACCGCTATTGTATGACCTACCATATCAGGATTCTCAGGAGTAATCATAGACGCTCTTGACCAGGTCTTTATTACTCTCTTTTCTTTATTTGCATTTAATTTATCTATTTTTGCTTTTAAAGAGTCGTGTACATATACGCCCTTTTTTAGTGAACGTGCCATTAATTATCTCCTATATTAACGCTTTCTTCCTCTGACGATTAATTTGCTTGAAGCTTTCTTAGCCTTTCTGGTCTTGCTTCCTAATGCCGGTTTACCCCAAGGTGTCTTAGGATTACCGCCGGGCCCTGTCTTACCTTCACCACCGCCGTGAGGGTGATCACATGGGTTCATTGTTACACCTCTTACTGTCGGTCTTATACCTAAATGACGTGTACGTCCGGCTTTTCCTATCTTAAGGTTCTTAAACTCAGCATTGCCTAATACGCCGATTGTTGCTAAGCATTCTTTTCTAATCATTCTCATTTCTGAGCTTGGCATTTTTAATGTAACATAATTACCATCTTTTGCCATTAATTGTGCACCTGCACCCGCCGTTCTTACTAACTTTGCCCCTCTTCCGGGAATTAACTCTACGTTATGTATAACCGTACCTAAGGGAATTAATTCTAACGGCAGTGCATTACCTATTTGTATATCAGCTTCAGGCCCTGATACTATCGTATCTCCTACTTTTAAATCGTGCGGAGTTAATATGTATCTCTTTTCACCATCTGCATATACTACTAATGATATTCTTACATTTCTGTTAGGATCATATTCTATTGTTTGTACTACACCGGGGATTCCGAATTTTTCACGTTTGAAATCTATAATACGGTAAGCCTGCTTATGTCCGCCGCCTTTATGACGACATGTTATTCTTCCGGTATTATTTCTTCCCGCTGTCTTTCTTATAGGTTTTAATAGTGATTTCTCGGGAGTTGATGTTGTTACTTCCGCATAATCACTTTTTATCATTCCTCTTTGTCCCGGAGATGTCGGGTTGATTTTTCTTGTACCCATCTGTCTATACTCCTGCTAACTCTTCAATAGGATCACCTTCAATTGTAACTATTGCTTTCTTGCTTGATTGTGTTCTTCCTACCGAATATCCTACTCTTTTTGCATGTGACGGCATATATACCGTTCTTACTTTTGTTACTTTTCTGTTAGGAAAAGCTAACTCTACAGCTTTCGCTATCTCTATTTTTGTTGCATCCTTCAATACTTCAAAAGTATATTGATTTAATGCCGCTGTTGTCATTGATTTTTCTGTGATTATAGGTCTTTTTATTATCTCGTATAATCTTTCTTTGTTTTGCTTTACTGTACTCATTATTTTGATAACCTCTCAGTTATTTCTAATACTGCCGCTTGAGTCATTACTAATGTATCAGCTTCCAATAAATCTTTTACATTTAAGTTGGAAGGTAATATTATCTTTACGTTAGGAAGATTTCTTGCAGCTAATTCCAATTGACCGTTTTCGGCTGCTTGAGTATTTGCTATTATTAATATCTTTCCTTCAGCTTTGATTGCTTTTAAAGACTCAGCTACCATTTTTGTTTTAGCTTCAGTTATTTCAGAAAAATCTTTAACTAAAACAGTATTTTCCAATCTTGCCGATAATGCGGATTTAAGAGCTAATCTTCTTGCTTTTTGAGGCATTGAGAATGAATAATCTCTCGGTTTTGGCCCGAATATTACACCACCGCCTGCAAACAACGGACTTCTGATTGAACCTGCTCTGGCTCTTCCTGTTCCTTTTTGTTTCCAAGGCTTTCTTCCTCCGCCTGAAACTTCGGCTCTTGTCTTAGCACAAGCATTTCCGCCTCTTGCGTTATTTAATTGCCTTCTTAATGCCATATGCATTACATGCAAATTCGGTTCTACTCCGAATACTTTATCATCAAGAGCAATTTGTCCGACTTGCTTTCCGCTTGTACTTAATATTGAAACTTCTTTTGTCATTTTTTCTTTTCCTTATTTTTTGGTTTTTAGTCTTGATTTTCACTTTTTCCGATTCGCTCGGTTTAACCTCGCTTAATCTTGGGAAAATTCGCTAATTCCATTTAACTCTTGATGGTACAACGGTAACCAGATTTCCTTCAGGACCGGGTACTGAACCTTTTATCAGTAACAAGTTATTTTCATTATCAACTCTTACTACTGTAAGCTTTGAAATGGTAACTCTCTCATTACCCATATTCCCTGCCATTCTCTTACCTTTAATTACACGGCCCGGTGTTGTACCCGCACCGATTGAACCGGGTTCTCTGTGATTCTTGGAACCATGTGCCATTGGGCCTCTTCCAAAGTTCCATCTTTTTACTGTACCTTGGAATCCTTTTCCGATTGAAATCCCCGTTACATCTACTTTTGTACCTTCCGTCAATACACTTAAATCAATTTTTTGACCTACGGTATAATTTTCGGGATTTTCTAATCTGAATTCTTGTAAATGTCTAAAGTTTTCTAATCCGTTTTTCTTGAAATGACCTATTTCAGCTTTTGTTAAATGCTTTTCTTTTGCGGGAACCACACCTACTTGAATAGCATTGTAACCGTCTGAATCAACAGTCTTTACTTGTGTAACTGTTAACGGATCAACTTTTATAACTGTTACGGGAATTGCAAGTCCTTCTTCGTTAAATACTTGTGTCATCCCAAGTTTTTTTCCTATTACTCCCAGTGTCATATTTCACCTTTCTTTTGTGAGCGCTACGTTCTACTGCTTACCTCGTAGATCACATTCAATTTATTAAGGAGTTTCCTCTATTAAATTGTCTGTGCCTTAAACCATTCTCTATAGTTTAACTTCAATATCTACTCCGGCAGGCAAGTCCATTCTTGTAAGTTCTTCTGTTGTTTGTGCTGTCGGATCATAAATATCTATGATTCTTTTGTGTATTCTCATCTCAAAATG
This sequence comes from Candidatus Gastranaerophilales bacterium, assembly GCA_947589115.1. GTDB lineage: Bacteria > Cyanobacteriota > Vampirovibrionia > Gastranaerophilales > Gastranaerophilaceae > Avigastranaerophilus. The sequence goes on from CANPZP010000059.1 coordinate 10,624, forward strand.
TTCTCT
>CANPZP010000060.1 GCA_947589115.1 Candidatus Gastranaerophilales bacterium
TTTCGCTTCTTGAAATTCCTGTTCGCTTTCGCCTGTCGTTCCTTCGCTTTCGCTGCCGTCACTTCGGCTCTCGCTTCCCTCGGGTTCGCTTCGCTTCACCCTGCGGAATTTCGCTATATTTTTTGTATTTGCTTATACTCAAGCTCTACAGGCGTTTCTCTTCCGAATATGGATACCATTGCTCTTAATTTTGACTTATCAGGATATACCTCTGTAATATCTCCGATAAATTCAGAGAACGGTCCTGAAATAATTCTGACTTTATCGCCTGCTTTAACATCAAGTTCAACTTTTGCAACCTGATTTTGTGTTTTATGAATTATCTTCTTGATTTCACTATCTTTTGCAGGTATAGGCTTTTTACTTGAACCTACAAATTTTGTTACTCCCGCTGTATGTCTTACCACATACCAAGAATCATCATCCATTATCATCTCAACCAAAACGTATCCGGGGAATATTTTTTCTTCTCTGTCTGTCTTTTTCCCGTCTTTCATTTTAGTTACAGTCTTTTGGGGTACTTCTATTCTGAATATTTTATCCCCCATATTCATATATTCAATTCTTTTTTCAAGGTTAACTTTAACCTTATTTTCATGTCCGGAATACGTATGAACAATATACCATCTTTTCTTTGGAGCTTTTGAATTATTGACCGCTTCTTTAAATTCAGTTTCTTTTTCTTTTAAAACTTCTTCTTTCTTTGAAACAACACCTTCTTGTCCCAACTCCATATCTGCTAAATGTTCAACTATTTCATTATTTTCGTTTGTCATTCTTTATTTATTCCTATATTTAAACCACTCATTTATGCCGTCAATTTGAATACCTGAAGTATTCCTTTAAAAATTATATCCAAACCGTACGTATATAAAGTAAAAGCTATAACTATAACAAGTACAACTATTGTTTGTGCAATAACTTGCTTTCTTTCAGGCCATGTGATTTTACCCCATTCAGCCTTTACGCCTTTAAAATATTCCGTTATTTTATTTGCTGCTTCTGTCATTTACTTTCCTCTTTATAATTCGCGCCCTGAAGGACTCGAACCCTCGACATCCGGTTTTGGAGACCGACGTTCTACCAACTGAACTAAGGACGCTTTTTTATAAATCCTTATTTCGTTTCTTTATGCAATACATGCTTTTGGCAGAACGGACAATATTTATTTAATTCCATTCTTTCTTTTGAATTCTTTTTGTTCTTTACGGTAGTATAATTTCTTCTTTTGCACTCTTCACACGCTAAGACTACCATTCTGTCATTTTTTCCTTTGATTCCCATTATATCACCTTTTCTTGTCTTTTATTTACAATAGAAAACTATAGAATACAGACTCTTTCCTTATATTCTATCTCCTATATATTAAATTACTGTTAATATATTATCTTAAACATATTTTTTTTCAAATACATATTTTTAAAATTCATAAAATTGTAACATTTAGTTATTTCAAGGATTTTTATTATCCTCTTTCACAGATGCAATATGCCCCGCAGAATACGGAACAAATACGGATGCTCCCTTTTGATGCCTGAGCATTTTTTCATTAGGCTCATACCTCATAATGCTTACTTCTTTTCCGTTATAGCTCTTATATATTGTTTTTTTCATTAAACTCTCTATCCTTTTTTGCAAAAGTTTATATCTTAATTCCTTTAAAATTCCGTATTTCTCTGATTTTGACCCGTAATACATTATATTTAATTCTCTTCCGCATTCCAAATATTTCTTTATCCTTTTACTTTCAAGTATATTTAACAAAATCTCAGACTCTTCCCGAAGGTTTTCCGATTTTTCGGATTTCATCCTTTTTAATTTTTCACTTAATGTTCTTATATTAAAATCTTTAGCAAAAGTTTCCGCTCCGACTTCTTCGTTACAAAAATCATAATCGCAGCACTTGGAAGGATTATACGTATATACAATTGTCGCTTCATATGACTCTAATTCATCCATACAGGCTTTTCTTGCAAGTTCTTTTTTTGTACAATCCTTTATCCCTTTTGTTTTTGCATCTTCCGTTATTTCCCGTAAAAAACCAAACCTTGACTGTATGGATTGAGCGTATGCGGTTAAGGAATTTATTGCCTTTTTATCCGTTTTCTTGTATTTTTTTAATTCTTCATCTTTCTCAACCAATGATTTTACAAGGGATGTAATCATAGGTTTTAATTCTTTTTTAGTATATATTTTATCCGTTTGATAGAGATATTTTTCCGCAAAACCTGAAAATTCCCGCCTTAATTTATTATCCGTATAAGGAGTTTTATAGAATAATATTTCATCCTTTTTAACCGATTTTATAACAATATCATTATCACCGCTTTTAATTTTATCGGATAAATATCCTTTTATCATCTCGATTACTTCTTCATCCGATAATGTTTTTCTTAACATTAAATTTTTAGAGTGAAAAGCCTCATGGGCTATTGATTCATCCAAATCGGAATAACCTTTTTTGTATGATGCACTGTTAAAACCTATTTTGTATTCGCCTTTATCTAATACCCCCGATTCCTCCACCTCTTCAATATTGTTATATATATCAATATCGGGTCTTAATTCCTGCTCTAAACCTAATTCATCCAAAACTTTGTTTTTTACACTTTCCGCTTTTTGTTTTATATCTTCATTTGTTTCTTTGCTTCTTTTTATATATTCTTCCGTATCTTCAAATTTCACTTTATTTTTTTCGTAATATGTTGCTTTCTTTTTTCCGCCGAATAAAAATTTTAATGTATCTTCAGCCCTTAAAATTACATTTTTCGGCTTGAGCTGATTAGTAATCAAACTTAAACCTTCTTTTGAATATAACCCTATATTCTCTTTTAAAGCCTCCATATATGTTGAATTTTTAGCTTCAAAGGCAATTATATCTTTCTCTACCGGGTTTAAAGAATTAACATTATACTCCTGCATAAATTTTGCTTCTTTTATTACCTGAGAAGATTTTTTCATACCAAGCAATGATAATACTGCGGCGGAAATTCCCTGTCCTATTGTTTCAAAGGATTTTTCCGTTTCATCATATTGTTTGTTTTTTGCATTGCATAATACATTTTTAATCCCGCTGACGGTTTGAGTTATTCCAAGGGCCAAAAAGCCCGCAGTCATTACGGAGGTTAATATCGGAACTAATGAGCAAATAACTGCTGCGGCGCAAATAAAGCCTATAGTTTGCACGGGATGCCGAATAACTGATAAAACGGGGGATAAAGCTCCTTTTATAAAATATTTTCCGGATTGTTTTACACTAAACTTATCATCTTTAGATTCCGTATTATACCCAAATGAAGGATATAAACCCTCTCTTTTGTTACCTCTTAATTTTTTAAAGTTAAGTGTTTTCGGAACCGTATTTAATTTATTTATTTTTATATCCATTATATTATTTGCTGCTTTATATCATCAATTCACCTAAGAATTTTATTTGTAATAAAGCTAAACAAATAAAAATTATTTACATTAAAATTATTTTTTTACATATTGAAACATATACTCTTTTTAACCTATTTATTCGTTACTTAATAACAATTATAATAATAATGAATATTTTGTCCGGAATTAACGAAAGGAGATACTATGGCTGTAAGTGTAAAAGAAGCTTTTAAGGCACTGTTTTCTGAAAAATATAATAAAAAAGATGTCTGTGCATACTTGTTGGTAATGTTTATTCTAAGTGTAATATATCTTGGGACATCACTGAAAAGCTTGACGGGATTGCTCATTGGTTTAATTTCCTGTACATTATTATATATTTTGTACTTTGGATATTTTGCAAAAACAAGCCACAACGAAATTTTTAAAGATAAAAAGGAATTTATTTTCCCCCGTTTGGGAAATTTTTCAGAAACGTTTTCCCTCGGAATAAAATATGCAATATTCTTAATTTTGCAAGGCATTTTATTTCTCTCAATACCTGCATTTATAATTGCGGCATTAGTCATAACGTTATCTGTATTTGTTTTCCATGTTTCGGCTGTTCTTGCATCAGTAATAACATTAATTCCCGTTCTAATTACCTTTATTTTGGCGACATATTATTTTATGGTGCCTTTAAATTTAGTATTCTATAGAAGTCTTAAAGTTAAAGATTTATTTGATACAAAAAAGGCTTTATTGTTTATAAAAGAAAAACCAAAAAAGTATTCGGTATTCTTCTTCCAAATGGCAGGAATAGCCATATTGCTATCACTTACAATTGTAATTGTTTTATGTTTTCTTATTCCGATATTAAATCCCGCATTAAAGAATTTGGAGCCTGATGAATTTAAGAATTTTACTTCTTCCTTATACGGGATATTGATGTTAATAGCTCAATCTTTAATTTATCCTAATTTAATAGGTCAAATTGCAAAATATGAAAAAGAACAATAATTAAATTACGGGATTTTATCCCGTATTTTTTTATTCAAAATTTCTTGAACATATATAAGCACCCGACCAGCAGTTTTGCAGATTAAACCCGCCGGTAAATCCGTCTATATCCAATACTTCTCCTATAATAAACAGATTTTTATAGAGTTTGGATTCCATGGTTTTTGGGTTGATTTCATCTGGATTAACTCCGCCTGCCGTTACTATTTCCGTACCCTTTACCCTCTTTTTTACGTGTATTTTAAATTCAGATAAACTGTTTAGCAAACAGCTTTTCTCTTTTTTATTTAATTGAGCACACTGTTTATCGTAAGGAATATTATTTTGAGCCAATATATAATGAGCAAGTTTTGAGCTTACCATCTCTGCCATTACATTTTTCACTGTCTTTTTTGAATTTTTATTAATAAAATTTAAAATTTCATCTTCTGAATAATCCGTTAAATTAAAAGAAATTTCCATAAGGGATTCTTGATTTATTATATCTTTTGCACTTAAAGCCGAAATTTTAAAAATTCCGGGGCCGGTTATAAACTTATGGGCAAATAAAATATCCCCTTGAACGGTATATTTATTCGATGCCGTTACAGCCTTTATAGTCCTTTGTGTTAAACTTAATCCGGCTAGTTTATATAAATCTGTTTCAATAATATCCAAAGAGCATAAAGAGGGCATTGGAGTATTTATTTTATGATTCAAATTTTTAAAAATCGAGAAGTCTTTTCCTCCCGCTGCAATTATTACAACATCAAAATTATATTTCGATGATTCCGTTATTATTTCATAGCCGTTCCCTGATATATTTATTTCCGTTACTTTTTCTTTTTTAAATTTAAAATCAGAAGAATATAAGTGATTTCTCAATATTTTTACCGTTTCATAAGAACTGTTTGAAACGGGGAAAACTCTTTTGTCTTTTTGAGAATATGTTTCAATTCCCAAATCGGAAAATAAACGTCTTGTATCTTTTTGATTAAATTGAGAGAAAACAGACAGTAAAAATTTTTCGCCTCTGGGGTAATTTTTTGCAAATTCCCGATTGTCATCTTCATCAAAAGTAATATTACACCTTCCGCCTCCTGTAGGGAGCAGAGTTGAAAACGCAGATTTTGTATCAAATCCTACTACCTTCAAATAAGGATTTTTAGAGAGAAGTACGGCACATAATCCTCCTGCCGCACCTAAACCGACAATAGCTATTTTTTTATATATCAACCCTTGTTCCATAAAGATAAACGTCATCCAATGTTTCTAATTCTTCATGCAATTCAAGCAAAGATTTATTGTACTTAGGATGCACGTAGTCAGGTATTAATTCCAAGAGAGGAACAATGGCAAATGCACGTTCATGCAAGTGTTCATGAGGTATTTTTAAATCAGGTTCATCAACCGTTAAATCGCCGTAAAACAATATATCAATATCTATTTTTCTTGCTTCATATTCTTTTGACGATGTTTTTTCACGCCCCATGCAAATTTCGGTATTTTTACATAATTCAAGAAGTTCACGTGGCGAAAGTTTTGTTTTAACTTCTATCACAACATTAACAAACCAATCAAGGTTTTTATTTCCCCACGGTTCTGTTTCGTAAAATGCTGATGACCTTACAACATTAACCATGCCGGATTGAGTCAGCAGCTTTACCGCCTGCTGTAAATAACTTACCTTATCTTCTACATTAGAACCTAAACATAAATATGCTACTGCCATATAAACTCCTTAATTATATTGTATTATTTTTTTTAAAAGTTTACAAGAATAACCCTTATTTAATTAATATTTGTAATAATAATTAAAAAATTCATGCTAAAATGAAAATATGTTTACAGGACTAATAGAAGAACAAGGAATTATAAGGAAAACAGACCGTTCATCAAATGGGTCGGAATTTGTAATTGAATGCTCCAAAATACTTGATGATATAAAAAAAGGTGCAAGTATTGCCGTTAACGGTATTTGTTTAAGCGTTATTGAATATACAAAAGACTGTATAAAAGTTCAAGCTTCTAATGAAACACTAAAAAAGACCAATCTAAATAGGGTAAAAACAAATGATAAGGTTAATTTAGAAAGAGCTTTAACATTAAATAAAAGAATTGACGGTCATATAGTATCGGGACATATAGATACAACGGGGGTATTTATTAAATCAAAAGATGACGGTTTTTCCAAAGAATTTTTCTTTAAAATTCCGGTTGAATATACAAAGTATGTAATATATAAAGGCTCAATAGCCGTAAACGGAGTCAGCTTGACGGTTGCATCCGTACAAAATGATATATTTTCAACAGAACTGATTCCCATAACTTTAAAGGAGGTAAATCTAGCATCATTAAAAGAAGGAGATATTGTAAATATAGAAACTGATTTATTCGGAAAATATGTTGAAAAAATTTTTAATTCAAAAGATAATAAAAGTAATATAAATTATGAATATTTAGCAGGGAATGGGTTTATTTAAAATGAGTGAGATAAAATTTAATACAATAGAAGAAGCAATAGAAGATTTTAAAAAAGGAAAGCCTGTAATCGTAGCAGACGATGAGGACAGAGAAAATGAAGGTGATGTAATCATTCCCGCCCAATACGCCACTGCGGAAATTATAAATTTTCTTATATCAAAATGTAGGGGAGTTGTATGTCTTGCATTAACGAGAGAGAAAGCTGATAAACTCGGTCTTTCAGAGATGGTAGGACATAATACCGACCCTAAAGGGACAGCATTTACTCAAAGTATAGATGCTGTAAGAAAATTCGGAGTAACAACAGGTGTAAGCGCATTTGACAGAGCAAAAACTATAGAGGTTGCAATAGCAAATGATGCATTAGCAAGTGATTTATCCCGTCCGGGACATGTTTTTCCGTTAATAGCAAGAGCCGGCGGAGTATTAGAAAGAGTCGGACATACAGAAGCTTCTGTTGATTTGGCAAGACTGGCAGGGTTAACTCCTGCCGCCGTAATTTGCGAAATTGTTAATGATGACGGTACAATGGCACGGCGTGATAATTTAGTCGAATTTTCAAAAAAATACGATTTAAAATTTATAACAGTAGCTCAACTTATTGAATACAGACTTCAAAAAGAGATGTTTGTAAAAAGAGAAGCTCAGGCTATGCTGCCTTCCGATTACGGTGATTTTCAAGTATACGGTTATATAAATGAGCTGACAGGGGTCGATCAGGTTGCAATAGTAAAAGATGACGGCTCCGTCGATAAAATCCCAATGGTTAGAGTTCACTCCGAATGTCTGACGGGAGATGTATTCCATTCAAAAAGATGTGACTGCCAAAACCAGCTTGAAGCAGCTTTAAGATTAATTAATGAATACGGAAAAGGCGCTCTTATATATATTAGAGGACATGAAGGAAGAGGAATAGGACTTGTTAACAAAATTAAAGCATATGCTCTTCAGGAAAAAGGGCAGGATACAGTTCAAGCCAACATATCTTTAGGATTTCTTCCCGATTTAAGAAACTATGGAATAGGCGCACAAATATTGAGAGATTTAGGTTATACTAAATTTAAACTTATTACGAATAATCCCACAAAAATCGTTGCCTTAAAAGGGTATGGGCTTGAAGTGACGGAACGTATTGCACTTAAAACTCCCCTTAACAAGTACAATGAAAAATATATTCATACTAAAGTGGATAAAATGGAACATTTAATTGATTTATAGCAGGTATTGATATGGCAAATATAACTATTTATAAAGTTGAAAAATATCAAGAAGAATATTACAGAATATTTTCCGGTGTTTACAATGATTTCAAACAAAAAGCAAAAAGTGATTATAACTTTGAACTTGAACCTCTAGACTATGATAATTTTGTTAAAAGCATTGAAAAAGGCTTTATACATTGCCTTATATTATTTGAAGATTCCATCCCTACAGGTTTTTTAGTATACACAACAATGATTTCAGAATCCTTAGAACTAAATATAATACATTGTATAGGCACTGAGAACATAAACACAAAACGAAAGCTTCTTTTGGAAAAATTTATTGAAATAAATAAACACCTTATGGGCGAAAAAATAATTACATACCCTATGTTGGGAAAACAATCTCAATTCGCATCGGAGATAGCAAAATACGGCTTTAAATGTATTAATACTTCGGTTATGGTATTTAAACCCTCAGATGTTAACTCAATAAATACCATGAAATCTATATATCTTCCTGAGCTTGAGCATAATTATTCAATCTCAAACTGGAATGAAACCTATACAAAACATATAATACAAATAATTAATACATCCTTCAAAGATTCATCCGATGCTCTATTCGACCACAGATTTAACAGTTTAAAAGGCTGTGAAGATATAGTTAACAAAATAGTAAAAAATATTTACGGTAAATTTCTGCCTGAAATAACAAAAGTACTGTTATACAAAAATAAACCGGTTGGGATTATTTTTGCCAATATGACAAATAAACAAATAGCCAATATTCCTATATGTACAATATTAAAAAAACACAGAAATAAAGGATATGCAAAAATAATGCTGAAACAATTAATAGAAGATTTATTAACATCAGCATTATCACAAAACCATGAGTTAAAAGAATTAAATGTAAGCTGTGATACGGATAACCTCCCCGCATATTTGCTTTATGAATCTCTGGGATTTACCAGAGAATACACATATCAACAAGCTTATCACTCAATAATTTAATTATTGCTGTAAACTATTTTCATTGTAGCTAAGTTTTTTATAGAAAGCATTTTATGCTTGTTCTTTTGTTCTTCATTTATATTGAAAATTCTGCAAATTCTTTGAATTTCTTCAATTTGTTTTCTCGAATCCAAACTATATCTGTTTCTTATTGGCTCCGGGATTGTACCTAAAACCGCATTTAATTGTAACTCGTTCATTATATGCTCCCGTAATATGAATCGTTAAAACTATCTACATATATATAAAGTTTTTTTCTATATTAAAATTGCCCGCTATTTAACAATTGTTAATTTTTATGTTACATTAATTTATAAAGGAGTAGATGCAATGATTACAGATGTTTTGACTAATTCGCATGAGTATGAAAAGTTAAATGAAAATTTTAAATTGGTTTTTGATTACCTAAAAAAACATGATTTACAAAACATGGCATGCGGAAAATATGAAATAAAAGGCAGTGAATTATTTTTTAATCTTAACGAATACGAAACAAAACAAGTACAAAAACTTGAGGCTCATAAAAAATATATTGATATTCAAGTGGTTATTAAGGGTGAGGAATATATGGGATATACAAATATTTCAAATACCACTCTATCTGAAGAATACGATGAAGAAAAAGATGTCATGTTCCTAAACGGAAATACTGATAAAATAAAAGCTGACAACAAATCATTTTTAATCTTTTATCCGCAGGATGCACACATGCCCGCATTAGCAGTTTCATCCCCGAATTATGTAAAAAAAGCTATATTCAAAATACGGATAAAATAATTGTTTATTAAAG
>CANPZP010000061.1 GCA_947589115.1 Candidatus Gastranaerophilales bacterium
AAAGTCTTTAATTTATATGGTTGCGGGAATAGGATTTGAACCTATGACCTTCGGGTTATGAGCCCGACGAGCTACCAGACTGCTCCATCCCGCGCTATTTATTTATCAAATAAAGCTAACTCGCTTCACACTTAAATTATTAAATGCTAAAACTAAAAAATCAACCCCGGTTTTATTTTCTTGCATAAAATAATAATAAATGTTAAAATAAAGGAAATGAAGGAATAAAAGGAGAAAATATATGAGAAATAAACATCAAATCTACCCCCCCCCGTGGCGAAAAAATGTTTGCATTTACTTTATCTGAGGTATTAATCACCCTTGTAATAATCGGAATCATTGCGGGTCTTACTGTTCCTGTTTTAATCCAATATCATAAACGAGTTGAAACAGCATCAAGGTTAAAAAAGACATATTCTGCATTAGCTCAGGCAATAAAATTAGCCGAAACAGAAAGTGGCATTCCTGCTTTACAATGGGAATATTTTTCTACTTCTCTTGCATGGGAAAAAATTTCAAAATATTTGTCAACCACGGAAAAAGAAGATGTAAAATATGATTCAAATTCAACTGGGACTCTATATATATTTGGCGACGGGACTACAATATATTTATCTGCAGGTTTTGGCTGTCTTGGTGATGCGCACGGTTATGTTGCAGACGTAAACGGGGAAAAAGGACCAAATGCTTGGGGACGTGACAGGTTTACTTTTTGTCATCACAGATATATACACGTCCCGAATGATTACCCAAATGCCAAAACACTTGAGCCTGCAAAAACTGCCGAACGTTTACGCCAAACCAATCCTATAACAAGAGAACAGTTATTAGACGATTGCAAAAAAGAAGCATATTACTGTTCTTCATTAATAATGTACGACGGATGGGAGATAAAAAGCGATTACCCATATAAGTTATAGGCTGTTAATAGCCGTAATGTTCTTTTTTATTCAAGTATTCTCTTACCGTATTAAGTGAAGCTTGAATAATTCTTGTTATTCTTGAAGAAGAAAGCCCCACTCTTGAAGCTATTTCTTTTACCTGCATATTTCTGTAAAATCTGTATTCAATAATTGTTCTTTCCTTTTGCGGAAGTTTAGCTATAGCTTCTCTTATTACAAGTCCCAGCTCAGATATTTCAGCTTTTTCATCGGGAAGCGCCGAAGTATCCCTGATAAAATCGTAGGGTGAATCATTATCCGATGCGGCAGCCGCTAAACTGTCTATAGATAAAATTGTTTCATAGATTGCTTCTCTGACTTTACCCGGCGTTACTTCTTCATCTTCTGTTCCGTTCTCTTCTATTTGGTCCTCTTCATTTTCACTGTTATGTTTAAGAGAATACCATTTATATCTGTTTCTTAATTCGTTTCTTATTGCCCATCTTACGGCAGTTGCAATATATGCATTATTATATCTTTGAAGCTCTTCATCGGTTTTATCTTTAATCATAACTTGAATCGCAATAATGCCAATACTTACAAGTTCATCATAATCTACCATATGATGCGGAATACGTTTATGCTCTACTCTGGCAACTTTTTCTATTATATTTATGTATTCTTTTATTTTAGCGTGCATTTTCCGATTCTATTGATTTACTTACTTTATATTACTACCTTTTTGTGTATTTTTCAAATTGTATACAAAAATCAAAATTTCAGCTACGGCTTTATAAAGTTCGGGTGGAATGGTCGAATTTATCTCTACCATTCTGAAAATAGCCCTTGCCACAGGAGGATTTTCTATAACCGGAACCTGATGTTCACGTGCAATTTCTATAATTTTTTTGGCAAATAATTCCGTACCTTTTGCCAGCAGTTTCGGTGATTCCATTTTTTCTGCTTCATATTTTAGTGCACAGGCTATATGAGTAGGATTTGATACAACAAAATCAGCATCAGGCACCGCATCCATCATCTTTTGCTGGAGCATTTGCTGCCTTCTCTGCCTTAATGCCGCCTTTACCTGAGGATCTCCTTCTGAGTTTTTATATTCGTCTTTTACCTCTTTGAATGACATCTTTTGATCCTGCATAAATTTCCATCTTACCATTCCGTAATCCGCTGCCGCTATGATTAAAAAGGCAAGTCCTGCTTTCATTACAAACTCTATTATTAAGGCTCCGAACTCATTTAAAATAGCAAAACTGTTGTCTATTGCCGCTAATCCCAATATCGCTTCCAAATGGTTAGAATAAACCATCCAACCTATTAAACCTAAAAGAAATACTTTTACTATATTTTTTACAAGCTCAAATGCAGTTTTTGGCGACATTAAATTTTTAAAGTATTTTGACGGATTTAATTTATCTAACGAAGGCTCTAACGGCTTGGTTGAAACTAACGGGCCAATTTGTATAAAATCACCTAAAATAGCTATAAAAGATGCGAGCAGCAATATTGGACCTATTATTAACATTGTGGGAATTATTATAGCAGTAAATAAATGAACATAACCTATGTCCTCCAAATGTTTATCGGGGATTTTATCATACAAATATACAAATAAAACAGATATTTGATCCCATATAAACGGAGCAAGTTTTACAATTACAAAAAACATAACCAATAAAGCAAGAGCGGTAGAGAAATCTTTCGATTTAACTACCTGACCGTCTTTCCTCGCCTTTTGCAGTTTTTGCTGGCTGGCTTCAAATTGTTTATTTTCGTCGCCCATTTATTCCCGTTTAATATTTTATCATTGATACAACTTCTACATCGGAAGGAAGATTTTCTCTTCCTTTTAAATCGGTTAATTCTATAATAAATGCTGCAGCTTTAACAATTGCACCCGTTTTTTTCAACAGCTTACACGCTGCATTTAATGTTCCTCCGGTTGCAAGCAAATCATCTATTACAATAACTTTTTTACCTTTTTCTACGGCATCTTTATGTATCTCAAGTTTATCTTTTCCGTATTCTAAATCATATTCCTCGCTTATTGTTTCAGCAGGAAGCTTTCCCGGCTTTCTTATCAATATACAACCGGCATTTATATTATATGCAAGCGCACTGCCGAAAACAAAACCTCTTGATTCAACAACCGCTACATAATCTATTCCTTTATCTTTAAATTTTTCTGTCAGAAAATCAATCATTATCTTTAATGCTTCTTTATCCTTTATTGCAGTTGTAATATCTCTAAAAATAATCCCTTTTACCGGAAAATCTTTGATATCCCTTATCTTTTCTTTTACGAACTGCACATTATTCATAGCTTTCTCCTTCTCAACTCCTATACTCATATTATACTATCTTAATTCGCTTAACATTTTTAGTAATAAATTTACACTTAGCCCGACAATATTATCATATTCGCCCTTTATGTTATTGACAAACCCTTCAGGCAGTTCCTGAATCCCGTATGAACCTGCTTTATCATAGGGTTTATATTCATTGATATACTTTATTATCATGTCGTCTTGTAATTTATTAAAAGTAACTTCACTTGTTTCTGTATTAATGATTTTTTTATTTGTGTCAGTATCCGTAACACATACGGCAGTGACAACTTTATGAGTTTTTCCGCTTAAAAGTTTTAACATTTTATATGCATCTTCAAAGTTTTGAGGCTTGCCTAAAACTTTATCCTCATATACAACTACGGTATCGGCACTGATAACTATTGCGGATTCATTTATCTGATTACAAACCGATTCACACTTATTCTCGGCAAGAGATTTTATTAATTCATACGTAAATACTTTATTTTCCATATGTTCTTCATAACTTGGAGGCTTAACTTCAAAATTTATTCCGACTTTCTTTAAAAGTTCTTTTCTTCTCGGCGAAGTTGAACCTAATATATATTTTCTCATGCCTTTTCCGTAAAAAAATGATTAACTCTCGCTTAATATTTTAGTTAAAAGTTAATCATTTTTAAATAAATTATTTTATATATTTACAAATTATTATCTGAGTTTAGGAGGATTAAATCTTAATTTTAAATAAACAACTGATTGAGATGCTGCATTTGAACATATATTTCTTACATTTGAATTTAAACTTACTAAATTTCTTGAAGTTAAAGAATATAAATTCATTGCATTAAGCATTTTGTCAGATTCTATAACATCTACATTTTCAGAATTTTGTGTAGTTAAATTTGAATATTTTTTAATTAACTCAACATCAAGTGAATCTTTATTTGCGACAATAGCCATAATTTATATCCTCTATGTTCTTTATATAACTCTCTACATTTATATAAAAACATTTGGAAAACAGAAATTGCAGAAACACGTTAAATGTTACAAAAACTTAACAAAAAATTTTATATCATATTTGGAACTATACTCAAAAAGCTTATAAATACAAGATTTTAGGGTTATTGTATATATTTACAATAAGAATATAATTTAAAAGTATTAAATTTTAAAGAAGTTTTTTAAAATTGTATGAGCAAGGTATACCCTTGAATATACAATTTTTATTCACTCCCGGGTCTATTTTCTCGGTCGGGGCGGAATAAAATTAAGCCGCAAGTATACCACTGATTTCGAAGTAACAGATGAACATATATCCTTCAATTTAGAATTCATCTCCATCATGTTTCTTGACATCATTGCATAATCATTCATGGCATCAAGCATCTTTTTTGAATCCACCAATTTTGTCGTATCAGGATTATCCATTTTCAATTTGGCATACTTCCTGACAAGCTCCCTGTCAATTTTGTCTCTGGCTCCTACAGGCATAGTCGTATTATCCTTTTATATGTGTTTATACTGTCTTACATATATAAAAAATTTCATGGCTAAAAAATTGCTTATTTTTTTATTTATATGTTAAATAATGTTAATTAACAATTAAATCCGATAATACTTGATAAATCCGTATATTCAATATCCAGAGAATCTGCTACGCCTTCATTTGTTAATTTGCCGTTAAACGTATTAACACCTTTAGCCAAAGCTGAATCTTGTTTTATAGCCTCTATAACTCCTTTATTTGCAATATCAATCAAATATTTAACAGTTTCATTAGTTAAAGCAATGGTAGAAGTTCTGGCAACACTGCCTGGAATATTTGCAACACTGTAATGGATAACTCCGTATTTCTCAAATGTGGGATTTTCAATAGTTTGAATCCTGTCCATTGTTTCCGTAATACCGCCTTGGTCAATGGATACATCAATAATAACAGCACCTTTTTTCATTGTTTTTACCATTTCTTCCTTTATAATACATGGTGCTTTATATCCCGGGATTAAAACAGCGCCTATTAATACATCGGTGTCTTTTACCAGTTCTTTAAGGTTATATTCATTTGAAATAAAAGTTTTAACTCTTGTTCCGAAAACATTATCAAGATAACGGAGTTTATCAGTATTAATATCGGTAACTGAAACATCAGCACCCATTCCGATTGCAATTTTTGCGGCATTAAACCCTACATGCCCGGCGCCGACTATCAAAACTTTTCCCGCAGGAACACCCGCCGTTCCTCCAAGAAGTATACCTTGTCCTTTATTTCTGTTCTCCAATAAATTTGCGGCTATCTGTACGGACATTTTTCCTGCGATTTCACTCATGGGAGTTAATAAAGGAAGACTGCCGTCTTCTTTTTCTATAGTTTCATACGCAATACTCGTTATTTTTTTATTTAATAATTCCGCAGTTAAATCTTTTTCTATAGCTAAATGCAAATATGTAAACAGAATTTGATTCTTTTTAAGTAATTTAAATTCGGAAGGTAAAGGTTCTTTCACTTTAACAATTATTTGAGCTTCACTATAAACCTCTTCCTTGCTGTCAACAATAACGGCACCTTGCGATTTATATTCTTCATCGGAAAATCCGCTTCCTTCTCCCGCCGATTTTTCAATTAGAACCTTATGTCCGGCTTCTGTTAACGGACGAATATACTGAGGAGTTATCCCGACTCTGTCCTCTTTTATTTTTATTTCTTTAGGTACCCCGATTATCATTACATTTCCTCTTTATTTTTAAGTGCTTCATCAATTTCCGCTATTATTAATTTAACAGCCGCAACAGGGTCAATAGCCTGTGTTATCGGTCTGCCGATAATTATATAATCAGCACCTGACTTAATTGCATCAGTCGGTGAAACAATTCTTATTTGATCGTTTACTATAGCCCACGTAGGTCGTACGGCAGGACAAACAACAATAAAATCTTCACCCAATTCTTTTTTTATTTCTGCTGCATCACTCTCAGGAGCAACAACTCCGCTTAATCCGGCCTCTTTTGCATTTCTCGCCAGCTTCAAAACGTATTGGGATATATTCATTTCAACCCCAAGTTCATTGGTTAGCGTTTTTTGCCCAAAGCTTGATAATAATGTTACAGCCAATATTACGGGCTGAGGCTTATCATTCTTTTTAGCATATGAATTACATGCGTTTACAGTATTCGCCATCATCTTTGAACCGCCTACGGCACTAATATTAAAAAAATCTATTCCTTTTTTTTGTAAATTTATACTGGCTTGTTCTATTGTTGTGGGTATATCGGAAAATTTGCCGTCAAAATATACTTTTCCTCCATGCGCTTTTATTACTTCCGCCGCTTCAAAACCGCATGAAGTAAATAATTGCAGCCCTATTTTAAAAAACCCTACATAATCCTTTAACAAATCCACATATTTTATTACGTCTTCAATACTGTCCGTATCCAACGCAAGAATAATTCGGTCTTTCCCCTCTTTTGGCATCATTTTTTCCATAAAAATATTCTCATTAAAATAATGAGAATATATTATCACTTTAAATTAAAGTTATCAACCTTTGTTCAATATTAAGGGATCTATTTCTTCCATCGCCAAATACCTCATTGCATCCATAAGAGCATCGGTTGGCTCCTCATCCAGAGTATCACGATAATATCCCTCCATCGCTCTAAGAATTGTATCATATGCATATAATTTTGCGGGATTTTTTGCCAATTCAACAGCTTCGGCAACACTTTTTTCTATATCGCCACCATTTTTACATTTATTAACTACAATTAAATCACGCCCTAATCCGGTATCCGTAATTTTATCATAATTTCGAACATCCGCTTGCTCTTCTTGAGGTTTTGTTTTATTTTGGGGTTTCTTATTAATATATTCAATATTATTATTTATTCCTAAACTTGTTCCGTTATTATTTATTTCAGTCATTTTTTATCTCCGTGTTTCATTTGCATTTTGTTTAAAACCATACTATGAATTTTTTTTGCTAGTTAATTTTAAAATATATACTAAAAAAATTTTTTCTAAAACATAAAACTTGCCTTAAACCACCTAAAATCAACATTATACCAATTTAAAATTCAATTTAACATTTCTTAATAATTTATATATTTTGTATTTAAATTATACTTAACATGAAATTTTGGTATATTCCGTGGATTGAATTTATTAAATTTTTCATTCACAATAATATTATGAAAAAGATAATATGGTTCATTTTAGTAATAAATGTGTTAAACTTGCCCGTAAATAGAGCTTTTGCAGCAGATAAAGGAAAAAATCCTCAATCCTTCAGCGAACTTGGCAATTACGTACAAACCTATGAAATTAACGATGATGAAAATAAAGAAGAGGATAAATTAAACTCTGATACATCATTTGAAGATGAAGCCATTTATGATGTGGAAAAGAGATATGAAAAAAATGCCGTTGAATTAAATTTGGATGATATTGACGAGGAGGCAATTAATACCGTAAACAAGGGCAGAATATATAAATTAGAAGTAAACGAAACACATTATAATTTAGAGAATAAAATAAAAAATGAAAATATGATATGGGACGATTCAAAGAATTTTTCCCATTCCTATATGACCTCGGACAGACATTTAGCGCCTATACCCAGTGTTGTTAATTCACAAAGTTTAAATGTTGATATTTCAGGTAAACTATCAGCATCAATAGGTCAGACAACATTACATGACTCTTTAGGGAGTTCGGTATTATTTGTGAGAGGCAATGAATCAACTTATAATGTTGGGTCGGTTGTATCTTATAAAGGAGATGCTTTAAATTTATCAGTTGGGTCATTTGCATCTTCGTACAATAATGCTTCTTCAGGGGGTGCAATACTTTCCAGTAATGCTATAAAACTTCCTCATAATTCAGGAAGTTTAAAACTGGGCAGCGGTGTATTTAAAAATGATAAGCACGTTTCGGAAAAAACAACAGGCGGTTTTTTCGGAGAATATGAGTATAAAAGATTAAAATTAAATGCTCAAGTAGGACAAAACCATTATTCCAATAATACGGCACCTGAAACCAGTTTATATTTTGTTCCCGAATACAAACTATCCGATTCTCTTTCATTAAAAACGAGATTAATAAGGAATGTAACTCAGAATAATATGCAGGATGAACTTGCTTTAACCTACAAACCAAAAAAGAGTAAAAATAATATGGAATTTGAAATAAATGCCTCAAGGCAATATAGCGAGAATGAAGTAATAAAACAACGTTTAAAGTTTTCTACGACATTCAGAATTTAATCATTATTTTTTTCTGACAATTTTTTTAAATAATTTTTTATTTCCTGTATTTGTTTAGGTTTCATATACTTAAATTGTCCTTTTTTTAAGCCCGAAATATCAACAGGCCCCATACTGATTCTTTTAAGTGAAATAACGGGATGCGCCAATATATCAAGCATTTTTCTTATTTGTCTGTTTAACCCCTGATAAAGAACAATTTCCAAGACGGTATTTTTTCCTTCAAATTCAATAATTCTTGCGAAGGCATAAGCTGTCTGTCCTTCTTCTATTTCTATACCTTTTTCCATCATTGCCAAATCGTTTAGATTTAATTTACCTTTAGCGCACACTCTGTATACCTTTGGAACTTTAACGGAAGGATGAGTCAATTCGTTTATTAAATCTCCGTCATTGGTCATTATTAATAAGCCCGTCGAATCTTTATCCAATCTCCCTACGGGTTTTAAATGACGAACTTCTTCAGGCAATATATCATATATTGTTTTTCTGCCCTTTTCATCCTCTGATGTAGTTATGTATCCCGCAGGCTTATAATATCTTATATAGCTAAGAGTTTCGGGTTTAATAATTTTATTTTCCAGCATTACTTTATCGTTAGGATTTATCAAAAATCCTAATTCCGAGATTAGTTTACCGTTAACCTTAACTTTACCCGTCAGGATATATTCATCGGCTTTTCTTCTTGAACAGTATCCTGTAGATGCTATATATTTGTTTAATCTTATTTTTTCTTTTGCCATACGTTTATAATAACAAAAAAAATTTTTTAAATATATTAAAATTGTTGTCTAATTAGTTATTATATG
>CANPZP010000062.1 GCA_947589115.1 Candidatus Gastranaerophilales bacterium
AAATAGCAAATATTTTATTTATAAGATTTAAAACGAAATAAAAGGATTCTATGATGATTATTTCCCCTATAAATTTTCACAACGCAAATATTCCGTCAATGAAAGCAAATAAAACCGAACATAAAGGTATATCATTTATAAACTCCGGCGGAAAACTTTATTTTGATAAAGCATATGACAAATTTAATAATCCCTATAACGGAAGCCTTTTTTCAGAATGCGACACTTTGAAAATAGAGTCAATATATGAAAACGGAGATAAAAAGGAAGTAAAATTATACATAAAATCAGAAGCGAATGAACACAGACAAAAAGCAACGGCAATATTAACAAAACAGCAAGAAGAAACAGGAAAAGACGGGATAAAAACAGTCTTATACACAACAGATAAAAACAGATACAAATATACGGAAACATATTCTCCCTCAGGAAAACTTATAAAATCCGAATATATAAAATTTAAAGTTAAAAGAGAAGAAACTCAAGACGAAAATTATCCGGAAAACAGAATAAATTTTACATATACACCATTTAATGAACCTCAAACAACTATAAATACAGGATTCCAAAATGACGGTGTAACTCCATATGCTTCTATAATTGATTCCGACTCTGAAATGTACGGATTTAAACAAAAAGCTTCAATATTTAACTCTAACGGAACTCCCGTGAGAGAAGAAAAAATAAATCAATACACTATATACAGAAATTTTACCTCGGAAAGAGAAAGAACTGATTACAAAGGTCAAGATGTCGCAAGAATAACAAATAAAAACTGTAAATACTACAGTTTTCAAAATGCGCAATCTCCATATGCAGTTAGCGACAGAGTAAAAAGCGAATTTATAAACGGTTCAAGAAGGACAGAAGAATACGGATACCGTATATTAAAAAATGAAGCATACAGCACTATAAGAACTACGGCAATGACTATGCCAGAAAAATCAACCAGAATAAGCAACGGCAAAGAGGTGTCATATTTTGTTGATAATACAACTGATAAATACGCAGCCGAAATACTTGACGAAAGAAAAAGACCTATACAAATAACTGACAGAAAAAATAAGACAATATCCCTGATTAGATATAAAAATCAAATTGCAATACTAAGTAAATATGATAAAGACGGGAACTTAATCCAAACAAGTGTTTTTGGAGAAATGACAAACGGATATATGCCAAATCACACAGAAAAATATTATCCCGGCACAAATATTTGTTCAAAAGTAATATCTTACGACAAAAAAGGAATTGATAAAGTCACATACTATTCACGGGATAATAAAAAAGTAAAAAGAATAAAATACAATAATAACGGAGAAAAGGAAGCAGAAGCTTATTTCCGTGATAATTCAATGTATAAGCAAATTATAAACTTACCTAACGGGATGCAAAAAATAATTGTTTTTGAACCGGATAATAAGAGTATTGAATATACATATACTAAAGACGGAAAACTAAGTTCCGAAACCGTTTTTATTAATCAAAGAGCCGATAAACAGATAATATACTCTCCTGATGGCGAGGTAAAAGAAAGAATAAGTTTTAATAACGGGTATAAAATGTGAATGAAAAACGGCTCATAACGAGCCGTTTTAAAAAATCTTATTTAACTGTAAATGTTGCGGTAACAGTTGAAACAACCTTTTTATCAATTGAAGAAGTATCATTAATCCCGTAATCATCAACTTCTGTTGATTCAACAGGAACAATTTGAAATACCCCCAATTTAGCACCGGTCATCACGCCAATTCTGCCGTTAGTTCCTTTAACCATACTTTTTGCTCTCTCTTTTGCATTCTTTGATGCTTCCTGAGCAACCTGTATTTTAATATCATCTAAATTTGAAACAAAATATTGAACGGCATCCGATGTTAAATTTATATCCTGATTAACTAAGTTATCAACTTTTTTTGATATTTCCGTTATTTTATTTATATCTTTGGATTTCACCGTGACATTTTGTGACACGGTATAAGATTCTATTTCATTTGAGTAATTATAAGTTCCGGGGAATCTTTTATAGTTGGGATTTGAATTTATAACCGAAAATTCGATATCATCTTCATTAATACCGTATGTTGAAAAGAAATCTTTTATTTTTTTCGCATCTGACTGAATCTGAAAATACCCTTCTTTAAGAATGGGTTTTGTTGATGAGAATCTGATAGTCCAAGAAGCAGAATCAGATGTTACTTTTTTGCTTGCGCTTCCCGTAACTCTAATTGTTTGATTTTGAAGTTTTTGAAATTCGACTATTGATTTTGACAGTATAAAGGTTGAAAAAATACAGCCGAGTGCAATCATTACACCAAGTAACACAATTTGATAATCTTTAATTTGCATATTTATACTCCTTTATTTTATTTTTTTCAGTGACGACAAAAAGTTATTATGTTCAACATCACCATCTACTTTAGTAACAAATATCTGGCAATCTTTTTCATCTGCATCAATATCAGGAAGCTGTTCCAATTCGGAAGAATAATAATTCGCATCATTTCTTGATTTTAACGGAATCCTGTTTGCAAGACTGTTCAATGAAAGGTTTCGTAAAAATCCGCCAAAACCTTTATGTTTATTAGTAAATTTTGTATAAATTCTTAAAATTGCATCCGAATTTTCAAGGTCATATCTGCCCACAATATATGCACTAAGACTGGGGGAATAAGATTTTATTTGCATCATTTCTATTACATTATTTTTTAAAAATAAATCACCGATTATCTTATCAAAATTACCTTCGGGTATATTTATTATATCCGAAAATATTGACGGGCTTATCATTGTTAAGGGATTTCTGAACACGGAGGCGAAATTCAATATGTATTGGACAAGTCCGATTTTTTGAATTTTTCCTTTTGTAACCAAAAATTTTATCCGTCCGTTTAGTTTTAAAGATTCATCAGTATTTAATTCAATTAACCCGCTTGCTTTACCTTCTATTTCTCTTCTCAGATTCAATATTGAACCAATCATTATATCCGAATTAACTTCTTTTATCCCCAAGCGCATATTATATTTATGCCTTTTTAAATCACAATTAACTTTAGCATTTGTATAACCTTCCGCTATTTCAAATAAATTTGACTGCAGGTTAAAAATACCGTCTTTATTTAATGACATCTCGGCAGTAACATTATTAAAGTTAATATCATTATAATTCCCTTTTAAAATTTTAACTTCCGCATTTTCGACTATTAAATTTGTAACATCAAACGGAATCGAATTATCGGAATTATTTTCAATATCTTCATTATCAAAATCAGACTTTTTAACGGGATTATTTAGAGCATGCATTAATCTGTCTATATCAATATTATCCACAACAAATGAAGTATTTTTAATAACAATCGGAAATAAAACCTTATTTAAAATTGAGCCGTTAAATTCCCAATTACATCTTCTGAATTTACCCTGCGCAAAAGTATTTATATAATTTGAATCGGCTTTAATTACACCTTTTTTCAAGAAAACACTCATAGAGGGAATAATAACTTTTTCAGCTTCCAAATCCCCCTTAAGTACAGGGTACATGCCTGTATTATAATAATGCATATTACCCCAAAACTTACCTCTTCTGAACATTCTTTGAGATATTAATACATTTAAAAATTCACTCGGCAGCGGTCTTAATATTTCAAAACCCAAATCAAGAATTTTACCGTTTGTTATATTTACATTACCACTTAAAGCAATAATCGGCTTGGCATCTTTAGTCTGTTTATTCAGCTCTTTTGAAATAAAATATTTAATTTTTTCTATATTCAAAATATTTCCCGAAAGATGCATATCCATAGTTAAAGCACGGTCATAGTTTACGGGACTTAATGATGCCCCTTCAACTAAAATATCATCACCTTTTGATATTTTACCCATCATCTTAATATCAAATTTATTATCAAGAAAATCCACAATAATTTTAGATTGACTCGGTGCGGTTAATTGTAAATCAACTCCCGAAACTTTTGATATATATTTTGATACTAAATCATTAGTCAAGAGAGGTCTTATAATAACATTTGTTTTCATTGTATTTAAATAATCACTTACAAAGCCCTCCATTGTAACGGTATTATTTTTTTTATTATCATAATACCCTTTAAAATCCTTTAATATGATATTATCACCGGAAATTGCGACCTCGCCGGAATTAATAATGAACGGAAGATTATTAAGCGCCTTAAGCTTTGCAGATATCTTATTAATATTTATAAATCCTGAAATTCCGGACTGATTCATTTTAATATCAAAATCAAAATTCCCATTCAAATTACTCAACATTGACAATGACTCATTTATATTGTTTTCAACTATATTAGTGTTAAGTAAATCAACCACATCGTTTATTGAAAATTTTTCGGCAAAAACACTTAAATCATAATCTTTTTTATCAATGACAAGTTTAAAAAATATTTTCGACTTATTAATAAATAACGGACAATTATCAATAATAAGCTGTTTGTTTTGAATATAAATTTTATTATCATCTTTAAATTTAACATTTATATTTTTTGTGTTTTTTTGAATATCAGCAATGAAATTTGCATGAACAAAACGCTTAATTTTCTGCCTGTTATCAATATTTATGTCAGAGGCATTAATATTCAACAAAGTATCGTTAACAGGATGATAAAGTAAATTAATTTTGTTTATATATAGAACAGAATCAAATAAATCTATATTCCAATCGGATTTAAAAGTTTCATCTTTTTTATCATTCTTAGGAAATAACTCAATAATTTTATCAACATCTATAAATATGTCGTCGGCACCAAGATTTTCGACTATTACGGTCTTATTAAATAATTTCATAAGGGAAATTAAAATATCAATTTTTTTTATATCCGCAAGTATATTATTATCCTTTTTTACCGTAAGATTATCCATTGAAAATCTAACCTTGGGATAATCGGAGGTTATAATTTTAGGATTAGTAATATCAACATCCAGATTAATGTACTTTTTTATTAAGTATTCGGCTTTATTTATAACTTTGTCATCGGAAATAATAATCGGAAGAACTTTAATATATGAGAAATAAATAAATCCCGAAAATAAAACTACAATAAGAAGTAAAGATAAAATTATATTTATAAAAATTTTTTTCATAACATCACCATGATATAATAAATAGTATGAAAAAGTTATTATTTTTAATATTTATTATATTAATTTTTAACCAATCCGTTGTAAATGCGCAAATAAATATAATAAGCGAAAACAATAAATTTGCTCTGGCTGATGAAAATAATAATCGCATTACCGAAGCGGAATATAACAAAATAATAAGACTCGGAGATTCCGCCTTTATAGTGCAGAAAAAAAGTAAATTCGGAATAATAAATAAAGAAGGTGAGATTCTTGTTCCCGTAAAATACCGCCACGCTGAAAGGGTATTGGGAAAATATGCCAAGCTGGGCAATTACAGCGACTTCGGGTTATACAATGAAGAAGGATTCGCATTTATACCCCCTATCTATGATTCAATAGATTTACTTTTTGGAGGTATGTTTTTAACTTATAAGAACTATAAATACGGCGTTACGGATAAAAGAGGAGTTGTAATCCTTGATAACATTTTTGATGATATATATATGCCAAAACCCAATATAATGCATTTATCTTATAAGGGAGAATGGTATAAAATAGAACAGGTATCATCATCAACTTTAACGCTTCCCGATGACGTAAAAACGGTAGAATCAAATCCCGACTACAAAGTAACAAGCCTTGTCGTAAATACAGGTGTTGTGTCGGGATATTCAGTATTAACATTTACGGATTATATAATAAAATTACTATCTTCAATATCTCCGGCACACGAAGATACAATAGATGAACTTATGCTGTCACAAGGTGCTGAAACGGTTAACATACTTTTAAAATTTACCTGGCTTCCACGATACCCGATTTGTTATATAAGAAACTATTACAGACATGTTAGGAACCCCAATAACGGCCCGTTAAGCGGAGTAAGACAAAGTTTAATAAATAAAATTAAAAGAGTTGACAAATAAAAAGGAAGAGAGAATTACCACCCTCTTCCTTTTTATATAAGAACAAAAGTTATACTTCTTCAGATTCCTCAGATTGAAGCTCTTGGGTATCTTCTTCATCTAAACCGTATTCTTCCTCTTCTTTAATTTCCTCTGATATTTCATCAACAATATCATCATCATTAACATCTTCTTCTTCATTGGAAGGTGCGGTATTTTGAGGAGCATACTCCATTTTTTCAGCCTGAGATTCACTCTTTATATCAATTTTCCAGCCGGTTAATTTATGAGCCAATCTGACATTTTGACCGTCTCTTCCGATTGCCAAACTTAATTGGTCATCGGGAACCACAACAAATGCTTCTTTTGAATACTCATCATCAGCTAATATATCAACGGAAACTATTCTTGCCGGAGATAAGGCATTAACAATATATTCAACCGGATCATCAGAATATTTAACTATATCAATTTTTTCATTTTTAAGTTCACCGATAATGGTTTGAATACGGCTTCCTCTCGGCCCGATACAAGCACCGACAGAATCAACATCAGGGTCATTACTTAACACCGCAATTTTTGTTCTGTAACCGGCTTCTCTTGAAATTGATTTTATTTCAACAATACCGTCCTCAATTTCAGGAACTTCCAATTCAAATAATTCACGTACAATCTCGGCATGAGCGTGTGAAACAATTACCTGAGGAAGTCTTGACGTTTCTTTAACATTTAAAACGAAAACTCTGATTCTGTTTCCGGGTTTATAATATTCACCCGGAATCTGTTCCTTTTGAGGCATTATAGCATCAGTTTTACCAATATTTACTATAACATTTCTGTTTTCAACTCTTTGAATAATACCCGTTGTTAAAGTACCTTTCTTTTCCAAAAATTCATCAAGAACAAGTTTTCTTTCTGCCTCACGAATTCTTTGAGTAATAACTTGTTTTGCGCTTTGAGCAGCTATACGTCCGAAATTTTCAGGAGTAACTTCAATTTTTACTTCATCTTCAAGTTCTACATCTTCGTCAATTTCTTTTGCATCTTTCAGAGAGATTTCCAAATCGGGATCATTAACATTATCAACAACTAATTTTGTTCTGAATACTCCGATTTCTCCTGTCTGCTCATCCAATATTGCTTCAACATTCGGTACATCCTTTTGTTTCAAATGTTTTTTATATGCCGTTACCATTGCATCACACAATGAATCAATAATAACTTCCTTAGTTATTCCTTTTTCTCTTTCAAGTTCTTCACAAGCTTCAAACAATGCCGTTCCGATTTTAATCATTTTTTATCTCCTATATTTCACTCGAATATAATTTTGCAGATATAATATTATCTTTTTTTATAATTAAATCTTTTTTATCTTTATATGCAAAAACAGTTAAACCCTCGTTTTCATCATAATCAACAATTTTTGCAACAAACTGCTTTTCGCCTGATTCGTCAACAGCTTCTTTTAATTTTAAATTTATGTCTTTGCCCTTAAATATTAAAAATTCTTTATCGGACTTTAATTTTCTTTCAATCCCCGGAGAACTTACCTCTAAATTGTATTTAAACGGAATAAGCTCTTCAAGAAAATCAGACAAACTTCTTGAAACACGTTCGCAATCATCAAGATTAACTTCTCTTTCGGTCGAATATATAAATATTCTTAAAAACCACCTGTGATTTTCTTTTATTAATTCCGTTTCAACGGGTATCAGCCCGTATCTCATTAATGTATTGTCTATTACAGGGGTAATTTTATCAAGTAATTCTTTTTTATTAACATACTCAAAAGGGACATTTTTATCCGGTCTTAAAGAATTATGCTTATCTTTTACCATATTAACCCCTTTCTTTAATTCTGATAATAAATAAAAAAGAAACGGATTTCCGTTTCTCTAATCAACATAAATATATAATAACATATTATAAATTTTTTAAAAGACAACTTGTAAAATCTTTAAATAAAATTAACAAAAAGTTTTATTATCTTCAACAAGACTTCTAAATTTATTTAAATCATCCATGGTATCAATGCCCACCGAATCATATTTAACTACCGAGGTTTTGATTTTCATACCGTTATAAAGCGCTCTTAACTGCTCTAAACTCTCAGTCCTTTCAATATCACACTGATTTAACTTAGTCATTTTAAATAATGATTCACGTTTATATGCATATATACCAATATGTTTATAAAATTTTGAAATGCCTGTATTTCTTTCAAACGGTATTTTCGAACGTGAAAAATACATTGCGTAGCCGTTTATATCCGTAACACACTTAACGCAATTAGAGTTTTCTATATCTTCTTTTGAATCAATCTCGGATAAAAGTGTTGCAATATCGGCATCATTATTATTTTTAATTTGCATAATAAGTTCTTCAACACAATTTATATCAATCATGGGTTCATCCCCTTGAAGATTGATAATATAAGATATATCGGGATATTTTTGAGCAACTTCGGCGATTCTGTCACTTCCGCATTTATGATTAACCGATGTCATTTCAACTTCAGCACCGAATGCTTTTGCGCAATCAAATATTTCTTGGTTATCCGTTGCAATAATAACTCTGTCGGCAGACTTAACCTGTACAGCTCTTTGCCATACCCATTCTATTATAGGTTTATTACATACTTTTATTAAAGGTTTACCCTGTAATCTCGTTGAATTGTATCTTGCAGGAATTATTATTGCAGTTTTAGACATATTAACTCTCCTTTTCGACAACTAATGCAACCCATTCTTTTTGATGCATAATTTCAATTAATTTTAAATTATTTTTATCAACAGCACTCAGAACAACATCCGCTTTATCATCTAATATACCGCTTAAAACCATTTTAGCGTGCGGCTTCATTATTCTTTTTAAATCATGCATAATCTCAGCCAATACATTATGAAGTATATTTGCAAAAACAAAATCATACATTGAGGATGGCAAAACATCTGATTCTGCTGTTTTAAATACAATATTTTTTTCCTTATTTACTTCTGCATTAATTATTGCGGTTTGAACTGCAGTATCATCATTATCCACGGCATCGACCGAAATAGCGCCTAATTTCATTGCGCATATTGCTAATATTCCGGAGCCTGTGCCGATATCAGCAGCCACTGCATTTTTTTTCATATATTTTTCACAAGCATTAACACATAATTGAGTGGTTGCATGAGTACCCGTCCCAAATGCATTACCGGGGTCAATATTTACCACAATTTCATCGTCTTTTGGTTTGTAATTTTCCCAAGTCGGACTTATTAC
>CANPZP010000063.1 GCA_947589115.1 Candidatus Gastranaerophilales bacterium
CGCAGTTCAGCATGACAGAAAAATTAGGAAGAAAAAACTAAATAAAAGAAATTATTAATAAAAGATAAACGGTTTATCTTTATTTTAAATAACCATTTGCAGTAAAAAAGCCCCTTTTGCGGGGGCTTTTGTTATTCTAAAATTATAAAGCTTAAACAACCTGCTATATTTCATTTAACTTTTTTCTTAATTTCAGATGCTTATCAAGTTCTTTTCCAAAAGCTTCAGTACTTTTTGTTGACGAAATACTCGGTTGATATTGGAAATCTAAATCTTTATCAATAATAAATATAGAAGGGAAACCTGCTATTTCAAATTTTTTAACAATATCAATATTTTCCGGATAATCACAATTTAAAACCGCAAATTCAAATTTATCAGAGTATTTTTTTGCGACTTCCCCGAATATCGGCATAAATCTTCTGCAAAAAGAACACCAATCTACATAAAACATAACAACAACGGGTTTATTAAATTGTGCTTCCTGATATTTTACAATGCCCGCATCAGGAATTTCAATAGGGGCAGCAAGATTTTGCTGTGCAGTGTATTCAGGCACCTTTATTTTTGATTTATGCCAAAATAAAAAACCCAAGAAAATACAAAAAGCAATAAAAGTTATAATAAAAAGTCCTATAAAAAATTTTTTCTTCATAATTTAGCTCCTTTAGGTACGACGGTGACACCGCCATTAGAAACAATAAATCCTCTTTGTTTGTCCTCTTCAACATTAAAGCCTATTTTAGTATACGGAGGAATATCCACATTTTTATCAATAATGGCTTTTCTGATTTCGGAATATCTTCCCACGTTAACATTTTCCATCAAAATAGAGTCCGTAACGGTAGAAAAACTGTTTATTCTGACCTGAGGGGAAAGTATACATTTTGAAATACTTCCGCCAGATATTACACAGCCCTCTGACACCATTGAATTTGTTGCCATACCTACTCTTTCACCTTCTGCCCAAATAAATTTTGCAGGCGGTAAATTATAGTTGTATGTTCTTAAAGGCCATTCATCCGAGTATAAATTTAATTCGGGTTCATAATCCAATAAATCCATATTAGCCTGCCAGTAGCTGTCAATACTTCCTACATCTCTCCAATAGCCTCTTTCTGATTCCGTCATGCCGGTATATTCATTTTGAGAATAATCATATACATATATTCTTTTTCCTTCTTTAAGCATTTTAGGTATTATGTTTTTACCGAAATCATGATGTGATTCCGGATTTAAAGCATCCTGTTTAACTTCATCAATTAATTCTTTTGTTTCAAAAATATAATTACCCATAGAAGCCAAACACATATCAGGTCTTCCCGGTATACATTTTGGAGCAGTTTGAGGTTTTTCTTGAAAATTAATAAGTTTCCAATCATCATCAACTTCCATAATCCCAAATTCACCTGCCTGAGATATAGGAATAGGTATTGCAGATATTGTCAATTGAGCCTGTTGTTTTTTATGATATCTCATCATTTGAGATACATCCATTCTATATATATGGTCACCCCCAAAAACACAAACGTGTTTTGGATTTTCATCTTTTATATGAGTTAAATTTTGATAAACCGCATCGGCAGTACCCTGATACCAGCTTCCGTCAGTTCTCATTTGAGCGGGGACTAAATCTATATATTGTCCCAAAATAGGAGAAACGGGCCAGCTTCTTGCTATATGCTGGTTTAAAGAATCTGATTTATATTGAGTAAGAATTTTTATTTTATAAAATCCCGAATTGATAAAATTATTAATAACGAAATCAATAATTCTGTATCTGCCTCCGAATGGAACTGCAGGTTTTGCTCTGTCTCTCGTTAAAGGATAAAGTCTTTTGCCTTCTCCCCCCGCTAATATCATTACCAATGCTGTATCAAGAGCCAAGATTTACCTCCTTAATCTTCGTTTAAACTCAATACTGCCATAAAGGCTTCCTGAGGCACTTCAACACGACCTACCGCTTTCATTCTTTTTTTGCCTCTTTTTTGTTTCTCCAATAATTTTCTTTTTCTTGTGATATCACCGCCATAACACTTATCCAGCACACTTTTTCTTAAAGCTTTAATATTTGTTCTGGCAATAATTCTTCCGCCGATTGCTGCTTGAATTGCCACTTCAAACATCTGACGGGGTATTATATCTTTCAATTTTGATGTTAATTTTTGCCCTACATAAAATGCATTATCCTTATGTACAATGGCACTAAGAGCATCTACCGGTTCCGATGCCAATAAAATATCAAGTTTAACCAAATCAGACCGTTTATATTCGCTAAATTCATAATCTAAACTTGCATACCCCTTTGAGCGTGATTTTAATTGGTCGTAAAAATCAGTAATAATCTCACTTAAGGGTATTTCATAGTTTAAACTCACTCTTACCTTATCCAAATAAGTCATATTTTTAAATATACCTCGTTTGGATTGAGCCAATTCCATTAACAAACCGACATATTCATTTGGAGTGATTATGGAAGTCTTAACATAAGGCTCTTCAATGTAGTCCCTGTACTGAGCATCGGGCAGATTTGCCGGATTATCTATTTCAATAATTTCTCCGTTTGTTTTATGCACTTTGTATACTACACTTGGCGCAGTTGTTACAAGAGAAAGATTATATTCCCGCTCCAGCCTTTCTTGAGCTATTTCCATATGTAATAATCCCAAAAACCCGCATCTGAAACCGAATCCCAAAGCAGAAGAAGTTTCAGGCTCAAATGTAATACTTGAATCATTTAATTTTAATTTTTCAAGTGCTTCTTTTAAATCTTGATACTGGTCATTATCCACCGGATACATGCCTGAAAACACCATGGGTAATGCCTCTTTATATCCTGCAAGCGGTTCTTTTGCACCATTTTCAACATGTGTAATAGTATCACCCACAAATCTTGTAATCTCCTTAATAGAGCATCCCATGTAACCGACATCACCGGTTTTTAATTCTTTTACAGGTACTCTGTGAGGATTCAAATATCCAAGTTCCGTAATTTCATACTCTTTACCCGAAGCCATAAATTTTATTTTATCTCCGAGTTTTATATTACCGTCCACAACCTTAAAGAAGCAAAGCGTGCCGAGATATTGGTCATAAGCGCTATCAAAAACCAAAGCTCTTAAAGGTTTTTCAGAAGTATCTTCAGGCGGAGGGATTAATTTTACAACAGCTTCAAGAACATCATCTATTCCTATTCCTTCTTTTGCACTTACGGGAATAGCACTTGATGCATCAATCCCCAAATCTTCTTCTATTTCTTCTCTTACACGTTCTACGTCAGCCGAAGGCAAATCTATTTTATTAATTACGGGAATAATCTCAAGATTTTGTTCAACTGCAAGATAAACATTAGAAAGAGTTTGAGCTTCAACCCCTTGAGTCGCATCCACTATTAAAAGAGCACCTTCACAAGCAGCTAATGAACGTGAAACTTCATAACTGAAATCAACATGCCCCGGAGTATCTATCAAATTTAAAATATATTCTTTTCCGTCTTTTGCTTTATATTGCATCCTTGCGGCATTCAATTTAATTGTTATACCACGCTCTCTTTCAATATCCATGGTATCCAACAACTGATTCTGCATATCTCTTTCAGCTATAGTGCCGGTTTTTTCCAAAAGTCTGTCAGCTAATGTTGATTTACCATGGTCTATATGCGCTATAATACAAAAATTTCTTACATTATCAATATATTTCATATCTAAAGTGTATTACAGAAATTTCTCTTTGCCAATAAATTTATATTTTTTATTATTACTGGCAAAAAATATATTTATGTCTTTTAATAACTTAAAAAGGAGATTTAAACGTGAGAGTACAATCTGTTAATAATTTTAGTAATAAAGTTATTTCCAATAAACAAACAGTATCTAAAAAAATATCATTCAAAGAGCTAGACTGGGCAGGAGGATTCCCTTCTTTCGAACTTGTTAAGGAACCTCTTGGGGTATCTGTAAATAAACTTTCAAATGCCGAAAAAAATATAATTAATAGCTTTAATTCATATAATAATGACAAAATTATTTTTGATTTTACTAATGAAGTTTCCCAACACTCAGTAAGAGTTGTTGACGGAAAAGTTCAGGACTCAGTAGTAAATTATTCTATAGCCAATGTAAAAGAGAAAAAAGATTATATTTTGAATCATCTGACAGATAATACATTTTGTGTTGCCGCCAGCGGAAATTTAAAAAATAAGAATATTTTTAAAAGATTATTTACAAAATCACAACCGGTAAGAGTGATTTATACTTTTGATAAAGAAAATAAAACTTATTATAAAAGCGTGTTAACCAAAGAATTTGAATCGCCTGAATCTACTGAAGCTATAAAATTAAAACATAATCAATCTTTTAAAGATGTTATCCGTGAAGAATTAAAGGATTTTTCTCAATTAGATTTTTACAATTATTTGTTATCTGAAGTATAAGAAATAAAAAAAAGACCTCATTTAGAGGTCTTTTTTTATGCAATTTCTTCAGCGGGATGAAGTTCAGTCTTAGGATTATTTTGATTTACTTCTTCATTTTTAGTGGGAAGTATAATCAATTCACCTGAACCTTCATCTTTTTTCTTTACCATATCTTTAGTAACGGTAAATTCTTTTATATCATCATGAGAGGGAATGGCATACATAATATCCATCATAATTTCTTCAACAATAGAACGAAGTGCTCTTGCGCCTGTTTTACGTTTAATAGCTTCTTCCGCTATCAAATCAACAGCTTCGGGGTCAAATTTTAATTCCACTCCGTCCATATTTAATAAGCATTGATATTGTTTCAGAAGCGCATTTTTAGGCTGCGTAAGAATATTTTTTAAAGCTGCTTCATCCAAAGGATCAAGTACGGCATAAACAGGTATTCTTCCGATAAATTCAGGAATTAAGCCAAACTTCAATAAGTCCTCCGGTTGAAGTTTTTTAAGCATTTTAGCTGCTTCTAAGTCTTTTTCGGCTTGTGTTTTCGCCCTGCCTGCGCCAAAACCGACCGTAATGGAATCCCCTGCTCTTCTTTCCACTATTTTATCAAGTCCTACAAAAGCACCACCAACTATAAATAATATATTAGATGTATTTATTTGTATAAATTCCTGATGCGGATGTTTTCTCCCGCCTTGAGGCGGTACATTTGCAACAGTTCCTTCAATCATTTTTAAAAGTGCCTGCTGCACACCTTCTCCGGATACATCCCTTGTTATACTCGTATTCTCTGATTTTCTTGATATTTTATCTATTTCATCTATATAGATAATGCCTCTTTCCGCTTTTTGAGCATCAAAATCAGCATTTTGATACAATCTTAAGAGAATATTTTCAACATCGTCACCTACATAACCGGCTTCGGTTAACGTTGTAGCATCAGCTATAGCAAACGGAACATCTAACATTTTAGCCAAAGTTTGAGCTAACAGAGTTTTTCCGCTTCCGGTAGGACCTACCAATAATATATTACTTTTTTGGATTTCAACTTTTTTATCATCTTCGATTGAATTATTTGCAATTCTTTTATAATGATTATAAACGGCAACAGCTAATACCTTTTTAGCATCATCTTGTCCGATAATGTACTCATCAAGGTATTTTTTTATTTCATGAGGCTTTGGAACTTTTGTAATATCCGTATCTTTAACTTCCGGTTCCGAGGGTTTATCTTTATTTTCAAGAAATTCTTCGTCTAAAATTTCATTACACAATTCAACACACTCATCACAAATATATACATCCGGACCTGCGATAAGTTTTTTAACTTGTTCTTGTGTTTTACCGCAAAATGAACATTTTAAACGGCTGTCATCCATTGCTGCCATTAATTATATCTCCTGACTTGGTTTTGGTGCTGTATTTACGGTTACAACCTTATCAATCATCCCGTATTCTAAAGCTTCTTCCGGGGTCATTATGTAATCTCTGTCCGTATCTTTTTCAATCTTTTTAATAGATTGACCGGTATTTTTAGCTAAAATTTCATTTAACGATTTCTTAATTCTGATAATTTCAGCTGCTTGAATTTCAATATCCGTAGCTTGACCTTGCGCACCGCCTAAAGGTTGATGAATTAATACTCTTGAATGCGGTAATGCCATTCTTTTTCCGGGAGTACCGGATGAAAGCAGAAAAGCACCCATTGATGCCGCTTGTCCTAAACATATTGTCGATACATCCGCTCTTATATGCTGCATTGTATCATATATTGCAAATCCTGCAGTTACACTTCCTCCGGGAGAATTAATATATAACATTATATCTTTTTCCGGATTTTCGCTGTCTAATAATAATAATTGCGCAACTATTAAATTTGCCACCATATCATCTATCGGAGTTCCTAAAAATATGATTCTTTCTCTTAATAATCTTGAGAAAATATCAAATGACCTTTCTCCTCTTGATGATTGTTCAATTACTACCGGTACAAAACTCATATTTTTTACCTTTCTAACCTTATGTATTAATTATTTTTATATGTTACTTTTGCGTTATCTATTAATATTCTCGTTACTTTTTCAGATACTATCTGCTGATTGATTGAATGCATTATGTTCATATTTTTCTGAATTTCAGCAACAATATCTTCTTGGGACATATTATAGATTTGAGCCATATATGCAATTTTAGCTTGAATATCTTCTTGTGTAATACTGATATTTTCATTTTGGGCAATCTTACCAATAATCAAAGAGGTTTTAATTCTTCTTACCGCTTCTTCTTTCATTTGGTCATATACCTTTTGATGACCTTCTTTTTCAAGCATTTCATCAAAATTACCGCCCTGCATATTTACTCTTTGTTTAAACTCTCCCATTAATGCCTGTATTTCTCTGTTTATCATGGGAAGTTGAATCTCTACATTTATTTTTTCAAATAAAGTATCAAGCACTTTAGTTGCTATACGTTTCTCATTTTCAGCTTTCGCCGTATTTTCAGCATATTTTTTAATATCTTCTTTTAATGCTTCTAACGTATCAAACTTTTGATTTACTTTTTTCGCCAAATCGTCATTTAATTCAGGTAAAATCTTTTCTTTAATTGCATTTAATTTAATATTAAATTCAGCATCTTTTCCTTTTAATTTTTCATCATGATATTCATCAGGGAATTTAACATTAATTTTAAATTCTTCTCCGACGGATTTATCAGTAAGCTGTTCTGCAAACCCGGGGATAAAATTTGAATGCGCTAAATCAAGCATATATGCTTTTGCGCTTCCGCCTTTTATTTCTTCACCGTCAACATATCCGTCAAAATCTATATTCACAATATCCGTATTTTGAGATTTTCTG
Organism: Candidatus Gastranaerophilales bacterium; assembly: GCA_947589115.1. Taxonomy (GTDB): domain Bacteria; phylum Cyanobacteriota; class Vampirovibrionia; order Gastranaerophilales; family Gastranaerophilaceae; genus Avigastranaerophilus. The sequence continues at coordinate 7,282 of CANPZP010000063.1, forward strand.
TCTGTTACATCTTTTAATTCGGCATATCTTTCTCTTATTACGTTTAACTCTTTATCAACCACATCTTCGGGATTCTTATACTCTTCTATTTCAACTTCAACCCCTTTATATTCACATAAATTAACTTCAGGCTTAAGTTCAAGTTTAGCTGTTATTTTCAATGATTTATCATCAGCAAATTCATATGATTCAATACTAGGAGGAATAACTAAATCAAAATTATTTTCCTGTATTGTATTTTCAAATATTTCAGGAAGTAAACTATCCAAAACTTCTCTTTGTAATGCTGCTATCCCTACATATTTTTCCAATATATTTTTTGGTGCTTTACCCTGCCTAAAACCGGGAACATTTACTCTTTGAGCCAGTCTTTTACATGCTTTGTCATATTCCCAGCTCGATATTTTTGAATCTATTTCAATATTTAATTTTACTTCATTATTTTCTAGCTTTTCTACTGTTACAGTCATTTTTGTCACCTTTTTCCGTTTATATTTTATTTACACATGCCCGCATAAATTTTCTTTATATTATCCGTTAAAATTAATTATACCATGAATATATTTTATTCAAATACAACAGACGATATAGAGAAATATATGATATAATTTTTTTATATAAATGTACGAGAAAATTTTTCAAAAAGAAATTACCAATGAATCTATAAGCTGCGGTGAAGCGGGCAGTATGTATTCACGAAATGCTTAGTTCAGATACTTGTATATTTACGATGAATAATGATAGAGTAAGGCACACAAATAAGAAAGGAAAAGTATGAAGAAATTAATTATTACCTTAGCTGTTTTGTTTGTTGCTCAAACAATTACATATGCATCACAATTCGGAGGCATGGATGCAGGTGCGCTTAATTCTCAATACATGAAAGATTTAAGATTGCATGAAGCAGTTTCAAGAGCTAAAGATAAAAATGCAATTATCACCAAAAAAGCTGAGCCTGATACTGAACAAACCGTTAATGCCGACTTAAAATCCATTGTTTTTATTAACAATAAAGCTGTGTCAACAGATAAACTTCTTTCCCTTGTAGGGAACAAAATTAATAAGCCTATGACTGCCGAAAACATTTCACAAATCAGAAAAGATATTATGAAATATTACCAATCATTAGGCTACTATTCTGCTATAGCCACAGTTAATTCAGAAAATGCCGCAGAAGGTGAATTGGTTATCCAGATAGATGAAGGCTCTTTAAATTCTATTACCATTCAAGAATAACTTATTATTTTACTAAACTGATAAATAAGTAAAAAGATATATACAACTAAGTAATTTGCTAACACACAAATCAAAGTAAACTAAAAAAGAATATGTATAACCTTACTATGGTGTTCTTTAGTTTACGGGAAGTGTGTTATGGGCAAATTGCCAAAAATATTTATTGTCTGGTTAGTTTTATTTACTGTTTCTGCCTCATCTTATGCGGAAGATGAAATAATTTATATAGGTAAAGATATCGGAATTGAAAATACTATGGATAATCCGAGGCTGGTTAACCTGACCCCTCAGCAGTACAGAGCTTTAGATACCATAGAAAAACGTATTTATAATAACTCTTTCAATTTTGAAAATACTATGGACAGAATAGAACGGCTTGAAATGGATTTATTTCAAGGTATTCAAAAAGGTACACCGACTCAGCGTATAAATACATTGAAAATTGAAAGTACAAAAATGGCACTCAGAGGCACCCCAATGACCCCCATGATGAATGATGTATTTAATCAGCACTATATTAACCCCAAAGGCGGGGCATATTATGATGATGTGGGTATTATTGACGGTTTAATAAGAGTCTGGTGGCCTGATTTCTATGAAACTCTGAGCCAATACAGAAAATATAAAGAAGCTAACTTCTATTAAAGCTTATACGGATAATCGCTTTTTATCTCCCACCCGTCATTCATGATTAA
>CANPZP010000064.1 GCA_947589115.1 Candidatus Gastranaerophilales bacterium
AATTGTTGGACGAATTTGTAAATCTCATACAAACGGAGAATGTATAAATATTGCATTCTTAAAAAAAATAATATATTATAGTAATAAAGGGGATTTTTAATATGAAAAAGTTGTCGTTAATATTATCGGTTTTTATGGTTACTTCATTGGCTGCAAATGCTTATGTAGACAGTCAATATTTGAAAAGTGATAAATTTTTACAAAATGTAGGGTATTCATCAGAAACATCAAAAATGCTGGGTATTACTACAGATAATCCGTACAGAGATGTAAAGAAAGAAGAAATGACTCCCGCAAACTTCTTTAAAAGAGTTTATTGGTATGTAAATCCTGCGGCTCAAAATGATTTCGATTTTTACAGAGATGATGCTCACTTCAACGGTTCAAGCTGGAAGGATATGTAAAAAAAATTTGATTCAAGAAACGAAGTAATTTTTACTTCGTTTCTTTTTAATTGAAATATTAAGATAAACTCTGTACAATAAATAATTATGAAAACAATAATATTAAAGTTTTTAACGGTTTTTATTCTGTTTTATGTATGTATTAATTCAGTTGAGGCTGCTGATATTTCTAAGGCGGATAATTTAATGAAGAAAGCTGACAGAACTTCTGTTTCCGATGAAAAATATGAATATATTATAAATGCAAGGAAAATATATCAGGAAGAATGCGACGAAAATCCTTTAAATATTGAAGCTCTTTTGGGTTTGTCCAAAACATATCAATATACGAAAAACAGAAATGAAGCTAAATTATACGTATTAAAGGCGTATAATTTAAATCCGGCATCTGCTGATTTGCAAAAAGAAATGGGAGATTTTTATTATAATTTTCAAGAGTATTCTACCGCTATAGAATACTATAAACTTTCTTTGGCATCGGGTAATTTGAAAGATTTCGAAACTAATTTACAGAGTGCAAAATGCTATGAAAAATTAGGGGATACAAAAAGTGCACAATTATATTATCAAATTTGTAATATGGTTAACCCAAAATCAAGAAAAGTATTAAATAAATTGAATGAATATGATTCAAAAGAACATATTAAAAAAACAAAACAAAAGAGAAATAAAGATAAAAAAATAAATGAGTTTGAATATAAGTACATGTACTTGTATAAGGATGTTCCGAAAAGTGAAACGGAACAAACGGAAGAAGATGCGCAAGAAATAATAGAGAGAATAAATAATATTTAATCCGATTAAATAAAAATACATCGGCATGTTGCGGATAAAAAATGTTCATGATATAAAAAAAGTACTGTGAAAAGGAAACTTTTTGCTAGTTCAAAGAACGGAAGTTTAAGACACTGAAAAAAAATATAAAATTGGCGAAGGGTGCAGGTTTTTGCTACGGAGTCAAAAGAGCGGTCGAAACCACAAAAAAAATTAAAATTGATAATCCCGAAAAAAAGGTTTGGGTTCTGGGTGAATTAATTCATAATTCACAAGTTATTCAAGAGCTTGAACGTATGGGAATAATGACGGTTAATGAATTACCTGAAAAAGAAACGGGTATATGTATAGTAAGAAGTCACGGAATGCCGGCTGTACAAATCCGAGAGGCGGAAGAAAAAGGATTTGAAGTGGTTGATTTAACCTGTCTTGATGTTAAAAAAGTTCAGCAGAAGGCTGTTGAACTGGCTAAAGACGGATATTTGGTACTTATTTTAGGCAAGCCGGAACATCCTGAAGTTATTGCAATTGAAGCGAATGCAAAAATGTATTCCGATAGTGTAATTGTTATTCCGAATATTGAAAAACTTAAAGAACAAGAAGAATTATTGAAATCTCACGGTAAAACGGGGATAGTTATCCAAACAACACAAAAAGCGGAATTTTTAAATAAAGTATGTGAATATGTACTCCCGTTTTCTAAAGAATTAAAAATATTTAATACAATATGCAAATCTACCTCCATGAGGCAGGATGAGGCAAAAAAACTGGCGCTGGAATCAGATTTAATGATAGTGGTTGGCAGTAAAAAAAGTGCGAATACTACTCATTTGGCTGAACTTGTATCACTAATAACAAAAACAATTCATATTGAAACAAAAGATGATATACAAAAATACAGGCATGAAATACTTCAAGCCGGGAATATAGGGATATCGGCAGGGGCATCGACTCCTGATTATATTATTAATGATGTAATAAAAGAAATAGAAAAAATTGAAGAAAGGACATAAAAATGACACAAACAATGAATGACCAGGACGAATTTGTCAGATTACTTGAAGAAAGCTATAATTATAAGTTTTCAGTAGCTGACGTAGTAAAAGGAATTGTAATTAAACAGGAAAATGACGGATTTTTAGTTGATATAGGTGCTAAAACCGAAGCATTTTTATCAAACAGAGAAATAACAAATAATCAGGTAACAAATTCTGATTATTCAGATTATCTTTCAATAAACGATGTAAAAGAATTTTACATTTTAAAAGAAGAAACAGATGATGAGAACGGAAGAATATACTTGTCATTGAAGAAATTATCCTGTGCAAAAGCATGGCAAGAACTTCAAAACGCAAAATACAATAATGAAACTATAACAGCAAAAGTAGTATCAGTTGTAAGAGGCGGCGTAATAGTTGAGATATCTGATTTAAGAGGGTTTGTACCTGCCAGCCAATTAAGAACGGGTGCTCCTTTTGACGGTTTAATCGGTCAGGATATCGAAGTAAAAGTTCTTGAAGCGGATGCAAAAAGAAATAAATTAATATTATCTCAAAGACAAGCTGTAGCCGAACAAAGAGAACAAGTTGTAGATGAAATTATATCTCAATTGGAAATCGGTTCTGTAGTTAAAGGTAAAGTAGTCAGAATAGCAGATTTCGGAGGATTTATAGATATTAACGGAGTTGACGGTTTACTCCCGATTTCCGAAATATCTTGGCAAAGAATTAAACATCCTTCCGATGTTATTTCTTTGGGACAAGAGCTTGAAGTTAAAATATTAAAAATTGATATGGATATGAAACGTATAAGCTTAAGTCTTAAGAGAATGGGTGATAATCCTTGGGAATCTATAGAAAACGAATTTAAAGAAGGACAAGTGATAAAAGGTACTGTTAATAAAGTAACATCCTTCGGTGCATTTATTAATATATTTCCGGGAGTTGAAGCATTATTGCCTTCTTCTGAAATGGAGCCTGCAAATGCTAATCCGTTTAATATATACAATGTTGGTGACGAAGTTGAAGTATTAATTAAAAAGTTCACTCCTCAAGAACACAGAATCGCTTTAAGCGTAAAAGATATACAAAAATAGTATAAATATAATGAAGAGAGAATTTAATTCTCTCTTCATTGTTAAAAAATATTAAAAAATATTTTAAATTTTGGCAAACTTTCAGCTTTATATGTTTTAATTATTTCGTAAAGTATAGGGGTATGTTATGAAAGTATCAAGCATAGAAAACACAAACAAAAAATATCAAAGAAAATTTTCAAAACTGGGTTCAATAGCAGGTAGTGCAGGTTATATCACAAATATTGCACTCAAGGAAAAGGGTGATATTTTTAAATCGGCAATAAAAGAAGCAGAACAAGCAGGATTGAATCCTAAAATAGGTGTTTTGACAAAAGCTTCTTCAGTTGTTTTCTTTACATTAGGTGCAGCTCTTATAGGCTCTTTCGCAGGTTCTCTTATCGGAAAAGCTGTAGATAAGCATAAAATGCATAAACAAGTTAAAGAATTAGAAAAAGAAATAAAACCTGAAAATATAGAAAAAGAACAAAAAGAAGAATATATTACGGTGCCGACTGATGCACCCATTGTAGAAAAAGCAGATAAAGAACCGGAACTTCAAATATTATGTCAGATGAATTATGCGGAAAATAAACCTGAAAATATAGAAGGTAATGAAGCAACAAAAGGGTCTGAGCCTACTGAAGCGCCTGAGGGAGTTAACTAATAAATTATTAGTCATCTTTTAATTCGTCAGTATAATCATATGCTAATTGTATTAGATCGGGGTACCTTTCTTTATTGTGCCCCATTTTTAGCATTTCTTTTTCCGCTTCTTCTTTTGTTTGACAACCGTTTAATACTTCATAAATAAAAGAATAAAATCCTGTTCTGTCTGCGCCGGCTTTACAGTGGATTAAAACTTTGCCGTTTTTTTCTTTTATATCGTTTATTATATCCAAAAACTCTTTAACATTTTCTTTTTCCGGTGATTTTGAAATTGTAGGAATGGAATGATATTTTATATTTAAAGCTTTTGATAACTCTTCTTCATCAAAATCAACGGCTCTTACATACATTGTTCTGAAATTAATAATATCTGTAAGATTTTTATTATCTTTCAGCCATACAATTTCATCTGCTTCAGGCTGAGCAGAACGCATAACATTATTATCAATTTGTTTAAAATTTTCAGGTCGTTTATAAGCCCCGAATGAGATAATTGGTGTAATTTTCATTTTTATTCTTTCTTATTCTTATTATTTTAACATTTTTTTTAAATATTGACCCGTAAAAGATTTTTTAATTTTTGCGACTTCTTCCGGAGTGCCTTCCGCTATAATTTCTCCCCCTTCATCTCCGCCCTGAGGCCCTAAATCTATTATGTAATCAGCTGTTTTTATTAAGTCTAAATTGTGCTCAATTATAAGGATTGTATTACCTGCATCAGCCAGTTTATTTATAATTTTTATAAGTTTATCCAAATCATACCAATGTAGTCCTACGGTAGGTTCATCAAGCAGATATAGGGTTTTTCCGGTAGCTCTTTTATTTAATTCACCTGCTAATTTTATTCTTTGAGCTTCTCCTCCTGAGAGAGTTGTTGCACTCTGTCCCAGTTTCATATAACCTAAACCTACATCATTTAGTGTTTGAAGTCTTGTTTTAATTTTGGGTATCCCCTCAAAAAAATCCAAAGCCTCAGATATACTCATATCAAGGACTTCTGATATATTTTTCCCTTTGTATTTTACTTCAAGAGTTTCTCTGTTATATCTTTGACCTTTACATACTTTGCATTTAATATAAACGTCAGACAGAAAATTCATTTCTATTCTTGTAAGTCCGTCGCCTTTACAAGCTTCACATCTTCCGCCTTTTACGTTGAAACTGAATCTTCCGGGTGTATATCCTCTTACTTTTGCTTCGGGAGTTTTTGCATACAATTCCCGAATATGGGTAAATACGTCAGTATAGGTAGCAGGATTAGACCTTGGTGTTCTTCCTATTGGAGATTGGTCTATACATATAACTTTATCTATATTTTCAAATCCGTCTATTCTGTCAATACCTTGCGGTTTTGGTTTATTTTTGTTTAATTTATGGATTGAGTATGCGTATATTAAATCATTCATTAATGTGGATTTTCCGCTTCCCGATACTCCGGTTATGCATACTACTTTCCCTAAAGGGATAGATACATCTATATTCTTAAGATTATTTTTATGCGCATTTTTTATCTCGAGAAATTTACCGTTGCCCTCTCTCCTTTTTTTAGGTACGGGTATGTATTTTTCTCCCTTGAGGTATTGTCCCGTTAATGATTTTTTTGTATTCATAATATCCTCTAAAGAGCCTTGGGCAATAACTTTTCCTCCGTTTACACCCGCATATACTCCTATATCTACAATATGGTCTGCACTCCGTATTGTATCTTCATCATGTTCGACTACTATAAGTGTGTTGCCTAAATTTCTGAGCCTTATAAGTGTTTTTATCAGCATATCGTTGTTATATTGATGTAATCCGATAGAGGGTTCATCAAGTACATATAATACGCCTGAAAGTCCGCTTCCTATTTGAGTTGCAAGCCTTATTCTCTGGGCTTCGCCGCCTGAAAGAGTTGCTGACATTCTGGCAAGATTTAAATATCCCAATCCTACATCCAGCATAAATTTTAATCTTGCACGGATTTCTTCAAGTATTTGCTTCGCTATTGTCAGTTTGTAATCATCTAATTCCAAATACAAGTCAGAAAAGAATTTATATGCATCTTTTATTGATAATAAACAAACATCATAAATATTTTTATCCATTATTGTTACGGCTAAAGAAAATGGTTTTAGCCTTGCGCCTTTACAGTCCTTACAAGGAATTTGCGACATATACTCCTGAATGTACTCTCTTACTTCGTCAGAATTTGAATCAGTATATTTATTCATAAAATAAGGTACAACGCCGGAAAAAGGTCTTAATTGAGTAACATACCTTGTACCGCCGAATTCTTTAAACCTCAGTTTAACAAGTTCTTTTCCGCTTCCGTATAAAATAATATTTTTGTGCTCTTCGGGTAAATCTTCGAAGGGAGTATTCATATCAATATTAAATTGATTGGCAACGGAAGATAATATATCCTGATAATAAGGATTGCCTGTTTTAGCCCACGGATATATTGCGCCTTGCGCAAGTGATTTTGTTCTGTCGGGAATAAGTAAATCTGGGTCGGGAACATAGTGTGCTCCGAGTCCCGAGCAGGTGGGACATGCGCCGTAAGGATTATTAAAACTGAATATTCTGGGCGCTAATTCTTCAAAACTTATATTGCAGTTAGGACAGGCAAGTTTTTCCGAAAATATCATTTCCTTATCGCCTATAACATCAACTATTAATAATCCGTCTGCTTTTTGTAACGCAATTTGTGCGCTGTCTGTCAGTCTGGATTTTGCGCTTTCCTTTACAACAATTCTGTCAACCACAACTTCGATTGTGTGTTTTTGTGTTTTATTAAGTTCAATTTCGTCTTCGTCGAGATTGTATATTTGACCGTCAACTCTGACTCTTATAAATCCTTCATGTTTTAATTCGTCAAAAAGACTTATAAATTCACCTTTTTTCCCTCTGATTATCGGGGCAAGCAATTGTATTTTAGTTCCCTCAGGTAAAGTATATATTTTATCCACTATTTCATCAATGGATTGAGGGGCAATCTCACACCCGCATTCAGGACAATGAGGTGTGCCTATTCTTGCATATAAAAGTCTTAAATAATCATATATTTCTGTAACCGTACCAACAGTGGAACGGGGGTTATTACTCGTTGATTTTTGGTCTATTGAAATAGCGGGAGATAACCCTTCTATACTTTCTACGTCAGGTTTATCCAACTGCCCCAAAAATTGTCTTGCATAATTTGATAAACTCTCTACATATCTTCTTTGTCCTTCGGCGAATATAGTATCAAAGGCCAATGAGCTTTTACCCGAACCTGATATCCCCGTAAAGACAATTAGTTCATTTTTTGGAAGTTCAATACTAACGTTTTTCAGATTATGTTGATTTGCTTTTCTTATAATTATTTTTTCATTCATATCAACATTATGGCATAAATAATTTTTTTGTTCTTTTTCTTAAAAAACTTTTAAATTACGAAAATTTTCAAATGCTTCTTATTGTTATTTATGTTCAAATCGAGAACCTTTTGTTTCGGAAATTTTTCTTCCTATACTTTCAATTTTATTTTTAATGCATCCCGCACATTTTAACGGGGAATCATTAATACATATTTTCCCCGGATAAATTTCATATTTTTTTCTGTAACTTACCTCTGTCATATTAGGCATTATAACGTTTGCACCGGATTGAAGTGCAATGATTCTTCCGTTTGGTCTTAAGGATTCCATTGCAGATGTTGCAGGTATATTTATATCGGGCATAATTAATCGTGTCAAAGCCATAACTTTTAAAGCCAGTTCGAAATTATCCCGCTTAAAGTTTCCTAACGGGGTATTTGGATGAGGAATAAAAGGGCCAATACCTGCCATATCCGCATCAAGTTCTTTGAAAAAAAGTATGTCATCGGCAAGTGATTCTATTGTCTGGTTTGGTAAGCCTGCAATACATCCTGTTCCAACTTCATACCCAAGCGATTTTAAATTGTATAAACAGTTTATCCTGTTTTCTAAACTCATATCGGGATGTAATTCTTTATATAAGTTTTTGTCGGTTGTTTCTATTCTTAATAAATATCTGTCCGCTCCTGCGGCTTTAAATATTTTGTATTCCTCATGTGTTCGTTCTCCTATGCTTAGTGTTAATGCAACATCATAGGATTTTATTTTCTTTATTATCGATACCAGCTTATCGGCACTGAAAAAGGAATCCTCTCCGCCTTGCAGTACTATTGTTCTTATTCCTGATTTATATGCAATTTTAGTACATTCTAATATTTGTTTTTCTGATAACCTGTACCTTTCAACCTTACTGTTATCACGTCTTAAACCGCAATAAAAGCAATTACACCTGCAAATATTAGTAAATTCTATAAGCCCTCTGAGATATACTTTATCTCCTTTAAATTCATGCCTTACTTTGTCGGCACTTTGAAACAGTTTTTCGGATGAATTATTTAATATATCTATAATATCTTGTTTATTAAAATTATAAGACAACTTGAGCTTCTTTCTTCAGCATTTCGTAATTGTCTAAAATGTGATGAATTGGGACATTTTCGGCTGAAAATTGGTGTGTATTTAATTTTTCTTGTAAAGAAGCTAATTTTTTTTGAGCAATAATTCTTTTGTATGTATTTACCCCTTCAATATCCCGTCTGCCCTTTAAAGCTTTTACTATCGGATCTTGAGGCTTTTTCATAAAGTCAGAAAATGTCTTAAGTGAACTTTTTAGTTTATCAACGGGATGAGTTTTTGCAACGGAAACCGCAATGGCTGCAATCCCTAAAATTGCAAGTGCATCAAGAACAACCTTTAATTTCTTATCGGAATTGTTTGAATTGTTTAATATGGGATTTGTGTTGTAGCCATTTTGTGTTTTATTTACATAATTTATTGCTTGTCCGAATTTGACACCTTG
>CANPZP010000065.1 GCA_947589115.1 Candidatus Gastranaerophilales bacterium
GACCAAACTCTTACTTATAAATTGGCTCATAAATCAAAACGCCCGGTTTACTCAAGAGCTTTTCAGGGATGGGGAATTCAGCATATGCTCTATCAGGTAAGAGGGGATAAATTCTATAACCAAGTCCCTGAACCCGAATATGCAATTTTTGTTATGATGTTTGACCATTTCAGAAGACTTTATTCAATTAATTTTTTATCGGGACACCTTTTAAATGAAGAACAAAATTTAAGATATGAGTTTAAAGACGGAAAATTAATTCAAATAACTAATTCTAACCCTTTTTTAAGTTTTATAAGACGCTCCTATGTTATTAATAAATTTCATCAGGTTTATGTGAATAATGTTATTTTAAAACCTAAAAACTATGATAATTATTCAAAATTTGCACTTGAACATTTTATTGAAAGTAAACAGGAAATGCAAAAGCATTGGAAAAATACAAAATATTTAGTTTTATATTACAATAATTTTTATAATGAAGATAAATTTACAAAATCTTTAGAAGATAACGGTTTTGAAGTAATAAATTTATCTGAGTTATCCGGTGTTAATTTGGAAGATGAAAAATATAAAATACAAGACGGTCATCCGAATGAAGCGGCTTGGGAACTCATAAGCGATAAACTGATAAAACGACTTAATTTATAGGCAATAATATTGAAAAAATTTTTTATAATATTTATTAATATAATAATTTTTGCAGGTTTCTTTTTTCTTATTGATTACGGAATTTATAGACATTACGCAAAAATTTTTTATAATGACCACCCTAAATCAAGCCCGATTCAAGTATTTAAGTATATGCCATACCATCCGCCATATATGGAAAATTTGAAGGGATATTTTAAAGGCGGTAATAATACTTATGAGGGCAGAGCCCCTGTAGGAGAAGAATATACTAAACCTCCTATTGTTATTTTCGGTTGTTCGTACGCTTACGGGCAATATTTAGAACCTAATCAAACATTTAGTTATAAACTTTCAAAATTGACTCAAAGACCTGTTTATAACAGAGCACTACCGGGGGCGGCTTTTCCTCTTATGTACTTTCAAAGTACATCTGATGCTCTATATAATGAAGTTAAAGCACCTCAAGATGTAATTTATGTTATGATTAGACATCATTGGGTTCGTTCTTTACTCTATTATTTTGATGTTTTAGATGTTTTTGATATGCCGCATTATAAGATAAAAAATAATAAATTGATTTTAGATAATTATGACGGTGTATTTTTTAATTTTATTAAATCTACATATCTTGCTAAACATTTAAACCATATTTGGGCATATAATTATGTCAATAATCCAAAAAATAAAAATAAAATTGTGGATATGGCAGTTCTTTATTTTATTCAAAGCAGAAAAGAGATGGAAAAACGCTGGAATAAAAAAATTAACTTTACTGTTGTTCTTTATAATGATTATAATATTTTATATAAAGATGAATTAACAAAAAAGCTTAAAGAAAACGGGTTTAATGTAATAAATACGGATGATTTAACCAAGGAAGATTTAAAAAGCGATAAGTATATTATGAAAGAAAACAATCACCCCTCAGAAAAAGCTTGGGATTTATTGATACCGCATATTATTAATAAAGGATTATTATAATGAAAAAGATATATAATGTACTAATAATATTTTTAATTTGTGTAATGATTTTTTTTACTTTTGATTATTTACAATATAAACAAGAATGTATTAAACAAAAAAAAGAGGATCCAAATAATTTGTATTCGCCGGAAAAATATATGAGCTTTTTTACAAAACAAATCGGGTATACACATTCTCGTTTAAAAAATTTTTCAGAAAATGAAAATTTTTTTAGAAAAAATATTGCAAATTCAGAATTAAATAAAAAACCTCCGATTATTCTTTTTGGTTGTTCTTTCACATTCGGAACAATGTTAGAAGATAATCAAACTTTTAGTTATAAATTATCAAAATTAACAAAAAGAAATGTATACAATTATGCACTTGAAGCATGCGGAATACAACATATGTACTATTTTCTTTCCAATGAAAGATTTTATAAAGATATTTCTTCTGCTTCTTACCCCCCCCCATATGTAATTTATGTATATATTCCATCGCATCTTCAAAGGTTAACCAGTAATATTTTTCCTGATATTATATGTCAAAACGGAAGTCTTTTACTTTATAATTTACAAGATAATGATTTAAAACAGAAAAAAATACCATCTTTTTTATTTAAATCTTTTTTAATTAAGAAAATTTTTTATTTAATTGATAAAAAAAATAATCAAAATACTCTTGAAAAAAAATATAAAAAATTTATGTTAGCCAATGAATTATTCTTACACAGTAAAGAACAATTAGAAAAACACTACCCGAATATAAAATTTGTGATTTTAAAATATAATATCGACGAAAAAGAAGAAGATATTAATGAAATGCCGTTTATGTGGGATGTTTTAAAAAAAGAAGGTTTTATTATTATTAATAGTGAAGATTTAGTCGGAAGAAAATTCCAAAATAATAGTGAAGATACTGCAAAAGACGGATATCACCCCTCAGAGAAAGCTTGGGACTTATTGGTTCCGAAACTTGTTGAGAAATTAAATTTATAATTTTCGCAATAATAAACAATAATTAAATAGTTAATAAATTAAAAAATAAAAAAATAAAAATATTATGAAAGCATATATGTAGTTTCGTGAGTTCATTTGCTGAAACAACATCAAAGCCTCGTTTGTTTGAGGGCTATGCCCGAGTTACGAGGCTTATGGTTGAAGCTAATGAAATAGAAACGAAATATCAGATTTCATAATATTTTTATTTTTTATTAATTTTATTAATTTTATTATTATTTTTATATGTTTTAAAAATTAAATATGAAATCTGTTGTATATATCCTCAATATTTTTAAGATAGTCTTCAATATTAAAGCAGTCTTTTATCTCTTTTTCGTTGAGTATTGAAGTAACTTCTTTATCGTTTAAAAGATTATTTAGAAAACTCCCGTTGTTATTAAAAGCGTCAAGAGCATTCCTTTGAACCATTTTATATGCTTCTTCTCTTAACAGTCCTTTATCGCAAAGACTTAAAAGGACTTTCTGCGAAAATACAATCCCGCCGAATAAATTAGTATTTTTAAGCATATTTTCTTTATGTACAACAAGATTTTTAATTGTATCATTTAATCTGTTCAACATATAATCAATTAAAATTGTTGTATCGGGGAAGATAATTCTTTCAACGCTTGAGTGTGAAATATCACGCTCGTGCCAAAGCGGAATATTTTCCAGTGCGGATATAGAATTAGACCTTACAACACGGGCAAGTCCCGATAAATTTTCACCTGAAATAGGGTTTTTCTTATGGGGCATAGCTGATGAACCTTTTTGTCCCGAGCTGAAACCTTCTTCAACTTCTAAAACTTCTGTTCTTTGAAGATGTCTTAATTCAACTGCAATTTGTTCTATAATGCTTGCAATAACAGCTAAAGACTGTATATATCGGGCATGGATATCACGGGCAATAACTTGGGTTGAAAATTTGGCAGGTTTTAATCCTAAAGCTTCACAAGCCAGTTTTTCAATTTTCGGGTCAATATTTGAATAAGTTCCAACGGGGCCCGATATTTGACCAACCCTTGCTTCTTCCAAAATATATTCAAAATTTCTTTTTGCTCTTTCAAATAAATCAAGCCATCCGCAAAGCTTAACTCCAAAAGTTATAGGCTCTGCGTGAACCCCGTGCGAACGCCCGATACATATTGTATTTTTATGTTCTTTTGCTTTTTCTTTAACGGTTTTATGAATTTCATCCAAATCTTTTAATATAATTTTGCCCGCGTCTTTCATTTGAAGAGCTAAAGCCGTATCTATAACATCGGAACTTGTCATTCCCATATGTATATAATGAGAATTTTCTCCGACATTTTCGTTAACATTTGTCAGGAATGCAATAACATCATGACGTACTTCTTTTTCAATTTCGTCAATACGTTCAACGGAGAATGAAGCTTTTTCGGTAATGTCTTTAAGAGCATTGTCAGGAATTTTTCCAAGCTTATTATAAGCTGTACATACTGCCAATTCGACATCAAGATAGTATTTAAATTTACAATCAAGCTCCCAAATTCGCTTCATTTCTTCTCTTGAGTATCTTTCAATCATGCTTCTTCCTTTTTCAATTATTTTATTTTACAATAACACAATAAAGAGTTCAAGAAAGGCTAAAGGAAAGCTATGGCAGAAAAACAACCGTTTTTTTACGATATTACTTTAAGAGACGGAAATCAGTCCTTAAAGAAACCATGGAATACAGCGGAAAAAGAAATAATATTTAACCATCTTGCAGAACTTAAGGTACAAGGAGTGGAAGTAGGTTTTGCCGCAGCTTCCGAAATGGATTACGAAGCGTGCTCGCATTTAGCTCGGATTGCTCCTGACAATATTGTTATTTCCGCACTGGCAAGATGTGTGGAAAACGATATCAACAAGGCTGCAGAGTCTATAAAAGATGCCGCTAAAAAAAGAATTCATACTTTTATTGCGATGAGTCCTTTTAATATGCAATATGTTTTAAATAAAACCCCCGAACAAGTCAGAAATCAGGCAATAGAGGCTGTAAAGTATGCAAGAAAATTAATGGGGCAAAATGGTGAGGTTCAATTTTCGGTTGAACACTTTGGTGATTGCCATGAGAATATAGATTTTGTTATTGACACTCTTAAAGAGATAGTAAATGCCGGTGCAAATGTTATTAATTTACCTAATACGGTAGAAAGAACACGCCCTAAAAAATTTATTAATCTGGTAGAAAAAGTATATAATGCACTGCCAAAAGATATAATAATTTCCGTACACAATCATAACGACTTAGGCATGGCAACAGCAGTAACAGTAGAAAGCTATTTTGCCGGTGCCGTTCAATTAGAATGTGCTTTAAACGGACTTGGTGAGCGTGCGGGAAATACAAATATGTATGAAGTTGCAGTTGCTTTGCATAATTCAGGTGTTAATGTACCCTTAAATCTGTCTAAAATATATGAACTGGCTCTTACGGTGTCTGATATGTCGGGTGTAAAAATATATGAGAAAGCACCTTTGATAGGTCCTGATGCATTGGCACACAGAAGCGGTATACATCAAGACGGTGCAATTAAAACAAAAGATATGGAAAAAGGTGCTTATAGACCTATACATCCTTCTTTAATAGGAAGAAAAGATGATGAAAAACTGGGCTTTACTTCTCAATCGGGTAAAACAGCAATATTTGAAATTATTACGGAAGCGGGTTATCCGATTACTATTATGGAAGCGGCAAGAATTGCACCTATTGCAAAAGAAACCGCGGAAAAAATCGGAGAACTCTCTACCCGCAATATTATTGACATTTATAATAACAATGTCCTTAATGTTAAAGGGCCTTTCAGACTTGCAAATGTTGAAAAAATTACTCATGATAATGTTAAACTTAATTTCTTTTATAATGAAAAAGAATTTAATATTGAAATATCAGGAAACGGACCTGTTGATGCTTGCATAAAAGCTATTCAAAAAGCAGGCTTCAAGTGTGAGTTCTTAAATTATGAACAAAAAGCACTAAATATGGGTTCAGATGCTTCCGCTATGTCTATTATGTACTTTAAAACCCCATCGGGGCAGACAATTATTTCAAGAGCCTGTGATGAAAGTACAGTTCAGGCAAATATTAAAGCTATATTTAACGGATTAAACATTATTGAAAACCTTTATAACCAAAAAGGCTAAAATATGAAAAAAATTATTTCATCAATAATAATTTTAAATTTATTATTAAGCTATTCATTACCTGCATTTGCTTTTACTGCTCCCCATTTTATAACAAATGAAAAAATAATAGATTTAATTCAAACCGAAAATATTGTTTCACAAGATGCAGAAAAACAACTCAAATCAGCTATAACAAAAGTATACGGTGAAAATCAGACTGAAGAAATCTATATAAATATTTTAAAAATAATAAAAGATACAAGATTAAAACGCAGTCCCAAGTTAAAAGAGGAAGATTTAAACCGTCCCGATGACTGGTATAAAGACGAAATAATATATATGTATTACGTTGATCGTTTTGGTGTAGATGATGATATGAGCCCTAATACATTTAAAAAATCGGTTAAAATGCTAAGATATCTTAGAACGTTAGGTGTAACGACAATATATATGCTTCCTTTTGAAGATTCTCCTATGCTGGATGCGGGGTTTGATGTTAAAAACCCAAGAGATGTAAGAAAAGATTTAGGCGGGATGAATGAGTTTATTCAATTTATTACCGAAGCTAAACGTCAAGGGTTTAAAATTAAGGCAGATTTGGTTTTGAACCATTTTTCCGATAAACATGAATGGTTTGAAAGCCTGAAAAAGGGTGATTTAGATAAATTAAATTATTTTGTTGTTTCCGAAACCGAACCTCAAAGGACTGTATATAAAGATGAAAAACTCGGTTATATTGCGGAATACAAAGAGCCGAGCGGAAAAATCTCAAAAAGACGTTTGATTTTTCCTGAAATTACCGATTCTCATTACAGAAAAGAAACTATCAACGGAAAAGATTATTATTTTTATCATACTTTTTATCCTTTTCAGCTTGATATAAATTGGCAAAACCCTCAAGTGTTATATTATAACCTTGAAACTATCGCCTTTTGGGCAAATTTAGGAATTGATATATTCAGGTTAGACGCTATCCCGTATTTAATAAAAGAGGAAGGAACAACGGGTGAAAATAACCCAAAAACCCACGAGCTGATTAAAATTTTAAGTATATTTTTACAAGAAACGGCACCTCGTTCCGTTATGCAAGCTGAAGCATGCCAGCCTCCCAAAAAAGTAATAAATTATTTCGGGCAGGAACGTAAAATAGAAGTTAATATTGATGATAAAACAAAAGAATTAACAAGAACAAATGAAATGCAGATTGCATATCATTTCCCTTACATGCCGGCGATATGGGCTACTGTGGTATCGGGAGACAGTTCATACTTTTGGCAGATACATAATAAAACTCCTCAAATCCCTGAAAGTGCTTCTTGGGCTATGTTTTTAAGAGTACATGATGAATTGACTCTTGAAATGGTTAACCAAAGAACAAGAGAATTAATTTTTGAAGAATTAGCCGACAAAGGTGCTGAATTTAGAAAAGGTTTCGGAGTCAGCGGAAGAATGGCTAATTTCCTTGATAATAATGTTGACCGTATTAATATGACTTTTGCAATATTACTTTCTTTAAAAGGTATTCCCATTATTTATTACGGTGATGAAATCGGAAGTCAGAATAATTTTTCTTATGCAAAACGCTGGGCAAAAATAAGAGAAAGGTTAAGCAGAAATAAAGATGCTGAAATGCTTTCGTATTTTGACAGCAGAGATATTCACAGAAATGCAATTCAGCGTAATGTATTTTACAGGGCAATTGATATGCCTAATTCTTTTAAAGGTAAAATATTCAAAAATGTTAAAAGGCTTATAGAAGTCAGAAAAAATTACCCTACAATGTCAAGGGGTGATTTTATTGAAGTTAAATCAAGTAAACTTCAGGTATTTACATATTTAAGATTGGGTAAATTTGATAAAATATTGATTGTTAATAATTTATCTGACGATAGATTATATGCGGAATTAGATTCTAATTTGTTTAATTTTTCAGATAATAAAGTTGAAATGACGGAACTTATAACAAAAGAAAAAAAGATATTTCAGGTTGAAAATAAAAAATTAATAATAAAACTAAAGCCCTATGAAACAATGTGGTTAAGTTTTAAATAATTTACAAAAGTTTATAATCTCTAAAGTTAAAAATTTTTATGCCGACATGATAAGTATGACTGAAAGTGTTAGTAATAATTCAAATATAGAACCATATAAATATAATAATCCTGAATTGAGCAAATATGACTCTGACGGAGATGGAGCTCTGTCTGTTTTTGAAATGAACAATATTTCAGATGAAAATGGTATTGATATTCTGCTTGAGGATTTAAATGTCCAAACTGAAAAAGATATTCAAGAACAAGATATTGAAATTTTGGAAAGTAAATTAAATTCCGTAAAAGAGGAACAGGGATTATTTAGTTCGGCTTGGAATAAGTTAAAATGCATAACAGGTATAGGTTCAAGTACAAAAAAATGTGAACAGGCAATACAAGATTATAAAAACGGTAAAATATCTTATGAAGAAGCTGATTCAATTATTTCAGGTTTTTCACAAAAACAAAAAAATTCTGTAAATTTAGTAGCTAATATTGCAACAGGGGTTGCAGCGGTAGCGGTGGTCGGTTCGGCTTTTTTGACAGGCGGACTGTCATTAGGAGTTGTGGCAGGAGCTGCGGCAGTGGGCGGAGCAACAAAAGCCGGTATTAAGTTTTTAGACAGAGCAACAAACAAAAAAACGGGCGATGCTCTTGATGCGAAACAAATTACAAAAGATGTACTGACGGGAGCTGTTGACGGTGCGGTATCTGTTGCAACAATGGGTATAGGAGCAACAACTGTTACAGCCAAAACGGTTGCCGAACAAACATTAAAAGAAACTATAAAAAAAGGTGCTATAGCAGGGGCTAAAGCCGGTGCTATATCAGGTGCCGTTACCGGTGCGAGTGATTATACAATAGAAGCTGCTTTAGAAAAAGATGTTCAA
>CANPZP010000066.1 GCA_947589115.1 Candidatus Gastranaerophilales bacterium
TCAAGAATCGGGATAAAACTTGCAGCGGAACTGCCTTGGAGATTTTACATTAAAGGGAATAAATACGTTTCTAAACCTTAATTAATAGCTAATTTATAGATTTTATTTTTATTAACTCCGTATAATTTAGTAATAATTTTAGAAATATCTTTAGGCGAGAATCCTTCCTCTTTGAGCATTTTAATTTTGTCATTCAGGAAATCATCATTAAGATTTACATTTTCCTGTTCAAACACCATAACCGCAATTTCACCTTTCAGGGTATTTTCATTATAATAATCAATAATTTCCCTAACCGAGCCGATTTTAACTTCTTCATACACTTTTGTTAATTCTCTTCCGACAGCTATTTTTTTATTTTCCCCAAAAATTTTCATAATATTTTCAAGCGTTTGCAATAATCTGTTCGGGGATTCATAGAAAACACAATTAATATATTTATATTTATTCAATATTTCATTTTGCTGATTAAAAGTTCTTGGGATAAAACCGATGAAGGCAAATTCTTCGGTTTTTCTTGGCAGAAGGCTTAAAAAGACCGTGAGGGCACATGCTCCGGGGATTGACGTTATTTTTACGTTATTTTTATACAATTCATCAACCAATATTTTACCGGGGTCGGAAATCAAAGGTGTTCCGGCATCCGATACCAAAACAACATCACTGCCTTCCCTTAATTTTTCTAATATTTTTTCACTTCTCTCTTTTTCATTAAATTTATGATAATCAATTAATTTTGTATTTACGGAATACTTATCAAGCAGAATTTTAGTTATTCTTTTATCTTCGCAGGCAATATAATCGGCATTTTTTAATACTTCAACAGCTCTAAGGCTTATATCCCGAAGATTACCTATGGGGGTTGCTACAATATATAATATACTTGCCATTTTACTGCTTTCTTATCGGATTTGTTGTTACATTCCTTAGTGTCTTATTTAATCCGGTTACATCCAATATTTTATTTACATCAGGATTCACATTGCTGATTACTAATTTTTTATTATTTATTATTGCAACTTTTTGCAGATTTAATATCATTTTTATGGCAGTTAAATCTATTGATTCTATATTAGTAAAATCAATATTTATTTTATCTGATTTTTCAAATTCCGAATTATCTATATTAATACTGTTTTTGAATAACTCTGAAGCTTTTAATACCTGCATAAATTTTAATACTCAATTATTTGTTGCATAATAATATATTAATATTATTACCGGAATAATGCAAGTATTATTTAACCTACTTTTCTGATTTTATCTTCATTCGGCAGGTTATAATTATTTATAACAAAATCTTTAGGTTTAGAAACAAAAGAATTATTATTAAAGCTGCCGTTAGTATTCCCGCTTATAGAAGGTATTCTTTTAGATTGAACAAGGTTCTTTTTTCTTAAAGTCATTGCTTTATTTTTTTGTTTAACCTGTTTTGTAACGTTATCAGCGGTATAAGTTTTCTTTTTAGGTCTTGAAAACAGTCTTACCAAGAAAATCATAAAGAAAGAAAACAGACCTGCAATAAGTATTTTTTTATGTGCTATAAACACAAAAGCCGAATTATTTTTAACATCCGCTTGTTTTATTAAGCCTGTAGAGAGTTCTTTTTCGTATATTAGTGAATTTTGAATATTTTTTCCCTGAAACAATATTAAAGTATTACCATCATTTTTTTTCTGAACAATAACATTATTCAAGTCAGAAGCATTATCGTATACAATTTCCACATCATTTGAAGGGATAGTGGAATCAATCAATAACGAGATATTGTCATTATCGTTATTAATCTTATGTATTTGTACAAAGTTATCCAATTTAAGCTGAATATTATAATATCCGTTGTCATTTTGTCTTACGTCAATACCCAAAAGAGAGTTTTCTTTAGCAAAAGAGCATAAAGCGCCCGTAAATAAAAATAAACATACGAACAATAATAATTTTATTCCCAAATTTAACTTAACCCTTGTACTCATAAATCTCCAACGATTATATATCCTAAATTTTATTTTAAAGATATTATCATTGTTTTACATCAATCAAACGGATTAAAAATTAATCTAAATCTAAAGATTAATAATTTTTATAATCACACGAAGGGATTTCAAAAATAGTGATATTTTCGTCAGTATCTTTAATTCTTTGTATATATCTGTAGTCGGAAGGATTCGAAATAATAATTGCGACGGCGGGTTTTTTACCTGTTTTTTTTGAATAATATAAAGATTGTCCTATACTTTCTGCCCATTTTTTTGCCCAATCAAATTCAATGGCATATTCATTTGTTAAACAATCAACCCTTGTTTTATCAGGAAGTATATATTCCGTTTGTCCGTCACAATATAAATTAACGTAGTCTTTTTCCTTCATTTTGTATCCCGCACCAAAAGAAGTACTACCCGTTACTATAATTATAAAAAGCGTTACTATTTTAATAATAATTTTGTAGCCCATAAGGTTATTATATAATTAAAATAATTTTTTCATATCAGCCGGATATCTAATAAAAAAATAATACTTTCGGTCAATAAAAAACAGATTATCCTAATATCGGATAATCTGTTCGTATAGAAGTAACAATAGATTACAGATTTTGAAGTTTATCTTTCATTCCGTCAATATCTTCTTTAAGCATTTTTTTAACGACATCATTTTGAGCATCAAGCATTTTACAAACTGTTTCAATGTTTTTAACTTTATTTTCAAGAATAACATCGGCATTATTAAGAATACTGCTGGTAACTTTTTGGTAAGCGGCTAAAGGAGCGCTTGAAATACCTTGAAGCAAATTACCCACCAAGGTAGTACCAAGTCCGAAAGAGCCTAAATAAGGGGACATAGCTTGTAAAATACCGCCGAAACCGGAAACAACACCTGCGGCAGGTAATAAGAAGCTGTCGCCGAAGCCGAAGCCTGATGCCAAACCTGCTGTATATCCTAAAGCGTTAAGCCCTGTTGAGCCTGCAATATCGGAGATTGAAGTTAAACTTGAAGCGCCGCCGGTTAAACAGCCGTCTTGCGAAGAAGTTCCGAAGCCTTGAACTAAAGAGCTTGCTCCGCCAGTAAAACCTGAATATTGGGATAAAGAACCTATCCCGAATGCGGAAGTGCTTCCGTTTGTTGAGTTAGTAGGCGACCAGTATGAAGTACCGGGGATATTAAGTGCCGTACCACCGCCCATTGTTGACATAAAAGAGCTGGGGGATATCATACTTGCCAATTTCCATAAGAAACTGCCGGCAGTACCAAACCCTGCACCGTCTGATGCCGAACCTGACACCGTTATATCTCTTAACAAGTCATATGTTTCAAATAATACAGCTTTTGCATCACCGCTAAGAGTTGAATACTTATTTGATATTACCAAATAACTGTCATTTTTGTAACTCATCTTTTACATTCCTTTTCCGTGTTTATTTGTGTTTGCTTTTTCCGATTTTTATACTATCTTTATAACCTGTTAACTTTATTACGCAAATGTCTTAAATGTATTTTCAATGTTTTTATCAAGTATTTGTTTAATAGCTTCTAATTCTGTTTGAAGCTCGTTTTGTTCGGTATCGATTTGATTTAATCTTAATTCAAGAACTTTATCTTCTTGTTGTAAAGATTCCGTTTGAGCGTTTAAGTCAGCAACAGCTTTATTATATTCATCTTTGCTCATTGTATAATCTCTTAAAGCTGCTTCATAACCTTCATCATCATGCAATCTGGTTGTATTAACAGTAGCTTCTGAAGAATCTGCCGTTTCTCTGAAACTGCTTACTCTGTTATTGTTATCAAATGTAAGTACTGCATTGGGGAAACTTTTTGATTCTGTTTTTTGTTCATCTCCGAGAGAATATACTGTGAAGGTTTGATTGTCTGCTTTAACGTCGTCTACAGAAATATAACATTCTATATTTGATTTTGCATCAGTATAAACATATATAGAATTATCTTGCTTTCCATCTTTGTCAGGAGGAAAAGAAACACCCGCAGGTTCCAATAAATCTCTGGTTTCTTTAGATACTTCTGTTTTATCCAAAGGAATCTTTTCTCCAGTACCTTCTGAGAAAACAAATCCTGTACCATCTTCATTTGTTTCTATTTTTCCATGATACTGATATTTATGTTTATCATCATCAACACCATATTGTCTATATTGACGTGCTACTTGTGCATTATATGTACGTGTTGCATATACACGATATGTACCGTCATCATTTTTATAGTAATTATTAATTATATAATCACCATCTTCATTTGGAGTGCCTGTTAAAGAGAAAGAATATTTGCTTTCATAGAATTGAGTTGTATCAGGAGCAACAGGTACATCTAAAGCGAGAAGTTTGTTATACAAAGAGTTAACTTCTTCAGCTAATGCCGTACGTTGTTGGTTTACTTGCTGACCTTCATATTCTATGTTCGACTTTCTTGCCGTTATGCCTAAAAATCTTGCCTGTGATGCTGCTAAGCCCATTGTCTTTCTCCATTGTTATTGTTACTTCTGAACTATATATCGGCATTTTTTTTTCAAACTTTAATTCATGTATCAAATTTGTAAAGTTATGTTAACTTTTTGTTTTGTTTCGGGGCTGTATTCCCTATCCCTAACAAATTTTTACCTGACATACAATTAAATCGGTAACATCTTTAGAGTATGACATTATATAACTCTTGTTATTTATTTAATAAATATTTATGAAAAGTCAATAAGAGGAACACTCAAATAAATTTATCGTCAAAAAATTTAAAGACAGAGAGAGAGGATTTATTATGGGGATTCAATATATTGATGAATACTATCAGGAGGAAGAAAGTTTTTTAAATGAAGAAGGGATTGATTCCGATGATGAAGAAATAACATCATTTAACAGTGTTGTTTATAAAGATGATGTACTTCAAATGTATTTAAAGGATATAGGGAAAATAAAGTTATTAAAGCGTTCGGAAGAGCAAAAATTGGGGAAAGATATACTTGAAGGGGATGAGAAAAAATCCTTAACCGCTAAGAAAAAACTTATACAGGCAAATTTAAGGCTTGTTGTCAGCATCGCCAAAAAATATACGGGGCAGGGAGTTTTATTTATGGATTTAGTTCAGGAAGGCTCTTTAGGTCTTATTAAGGCAGCTAACAGGTTTGATTATTCAAAAGGATTCA
This sequence comes from Candidatus Gastranaerophilales bacterium, assembly GCA_947589115.1. Lineage (GTDB taxonomy): Bacteria > Cyanobacteriota > Vampirovibrionia > Gastranaerophilales > Gastranaerophilaceae > Avigastranaerophilus. Next base: position 5,141 of record CANPZP010000066.1, read on the forward strand.
AATTCTCAACCTATGCCACATGGTGGATAAGACAAACAATTGTTAGAGCTATTGCTAATAATTCAAAAGTAATAAGGATTCCCGTTCATATGTCGGATAAAATAAGACTTGTTAAAAAAGCCTTATTCGAACTGTCATATCTGCTCGGGCATGAACCTTCATTAGAAGAACTCTCCGATAAACTTAATATGCCGGAAAAACAAATTGAATTAATTTTAAATACAATGAAATTAGAACCTATAAGCCTTGATACTCCGATTGCTGAAAACCTTTCTCTTGAGGACTATATATCAGATGATAATTACAAATCGCCCGAAAGTAATACACAAAAAATTATGCTCAAAAAATATATTGAATTGGTATTAAAAGAATTAAACCCCAAAGAACGAAAAATAATAATAAAAAGATTCGGGCTTGACGGCGAAAAACCAAAAACCTTAGAAGAATTAGGAACGGATATGGGGTTTTCAAAAGAACGAATAAGACAAATTGAAGGTATAGCAATAAAAAAACTGAGAGGGATTTCAAATATTAAATATTTAAAGGATTTTTTAATTTATTAACTATATCTAAATAATATTAAATAAATTCAGCTTGACATAAAATACAAAAAATAGTAAAAAAAAGGCATAGTGTTAAACTATGCCGATATACAATTTAATTACAAAATTTATTTAACTTTACTTTCAAGCTTTTTGAGTCTTGCTTCAAAAGCTTTGTTCTGTTCTGTTAACTGCTTGTTTTGTTTTTCAAGCTCGGTTATTCTCTTATCTAACCCTGTAACTTTTGCGGTTAAATTCTGTAAATCTTTGAATAATTCTTTTATTGAATTAACCATTGCATAGAAGATATCTTCCGTTCTTATTAACAGATACCCTTCTTCATCTTTTGTTACTGCGTTAGGGAATATCTTTTGTAACTGCTGAGCTATAACCCCTACATGAGGTGTTTTCTTTTCATCTTTCTTGAATGTGAAATTCTTAACCTCAAGCGCATTGATTTCCTTAAGCCCCGCTACACTGTCAGACCCTATATTCTTTAAACGTGCATCAGAGTAGGAACATGTACCACCACCATGGTAAATTCTACATGATTTTAATATTGGAATATCATCTTCCTTTTTATAAAGAGAGCCATATATATGACCATCCACTACAAGGTCACCTTTAACCGTGACTTGTCCATTGTCGCCAATTGATGAATCGACACCAAAAATTTGAGTTGAACCCCTCTTTATTGTAAATTGAGGCTTATCAGTAGCCGCATTAAGCATTATTGCAGGATCAGACGCATTGATACTATACCCAATTCCTACTTTATTTCCTACATGTAATTCACCGTGTGTACCAGCTACGTTATCAATTTCGTTTTCCTTCCAACCGGAAGTATCGCTAGGTTCAGAACCATCAACATTAACACCAACATAAACATTATCAGCAAAACCTACTTGTTTTGCATGGATATTTAAATGACCTGTATAATTCCCGTTTGGCATAATTCCGCTAAATAATAAAGTCTTTTGTGCACCACCTTCTCCCAGTAAAAACAAACGATCTGACGAAGAATTTAGTTTAGTTGGAATTGTTATACCTGAACCAATTATTACACTGTTATTTAATTTAGTTAAATTTTCACTTGCAGTATCAGAATTAATTTTCATTTTCATATTAGCAGTATTTGCCCCAATAATGACATTTTTTTGACTATTTGAGCTAATATTTTGAAAAGAATCGGTACCAATAACTACATTACTTGATAAATCCTCTGAATTATTAGCGCTATAATTACCAACAACTACATTAAAATTCCCTCTTTTTAAATCTTCAAGAGAAAATGCACCAATAGCAATATTATCTCCTCCTGTTACAAGAGAACCTGTACATCCGCCTGATGTACCGTAAGCACAACCTGTATAATTCGAAAGTGATTCAAACCCTAAAGCAATATTATCATGTCCTCCTGCAAGATTTCTTGCAGAATTTAAGCCTATTGCAATATTTCTGGAACCATTTTGTAATAAACCTAGTGATTTTGTACCTATTGCAACATTTCCATAATCAACTTGCAAATCTTCTCTTTTGGTTATTCCATCATGTTTTTTTGATTGTATAGTTGTATGAGTTCCCCGAAAATTATGAAGGGCTAATGCCCCAATTGCAACATTTGCAGTTGCCTGATTAGCATGACTTAGTGAAAAAGCACCTACTGATGTATTTGTTGAACCAACTCCAAAATTATCATGAATCCCACTATCATTATTTAAGATAGAATGTAATATATTACTTGAGTTTTCAGGAGCGCTATCTCCAATCATTGAATTAAACCCTACTGCCGTATTTGCGTTGCTGGCATTATTTCTACCGTGCTTATATAAAGCACTTCTTCCTACAGCCGTATTATATGAATGGTTTCTGTTATTTGTTAACGAGAATGAACCTACACCCGTATTGCCTGAACTTGGCTGAATACCAAAATTATGATTTAAATCATTTGTTGGTGTTAAATCTACATAATAATAAAGATTTTGTCCGTTTGGTTCATTCGTTTCATCATGCTCTTGTGCCATTACAGCATCATAGCCTATACCAGTATTATCCGTTCCCGAGTTTCTTCCACTTGTAAATGAAAATAGAGCTAACTGTCCGAATGCAGTGTTTCTTCTCCCTAAATCAGGTATATCATCCTTACTCTGAGCTCTTCTGCCGACATTTAATGCTCCCAAAACATTTATACCTATACCAAGGTTTGTTTCGTCAAAATACATTCTGCCGACATTATAAATTATATTATTATCTGTCGTATTTTTATTAAAAAATTGAAGATGTGAATTATCACTATCGCCGGAAATATCTCTATTATTGCTGCCGCCTCTATAATTTTGTACTAAATTTAAATTGGATTTTGAAATATTGTAACTAATTTCATCTCCATTTTGAATGTTAGTAATACTTCGGTTATGTCCTATTATAATAGATGCGCCATCAGGGTCATTAGGGAATGCATAACCTCCTTTTCCGTCAGTTGTCCATTTAAATACGCTGTCATTCGTACTTGCTTTTCTCGTAAATGTCGGGATGGTGGCTGATATA
>CANPZP010000067.1 GCA_947589115.1 Candidatus Gastranaerophilales bacterium
CGAAAGCTCGTTAAGAACTTGCGGTTTACCTTGCTTCGTTTTACGAAGCAGGCATGTGGTCTTGCCTCCAATCGAGCTTCTTTTCTCATAATTTCTTTCGGACAAGTCCCCCTATTTATCAGGTTTATTTAACTTTACCCCGTTAAATTCCGCACTCTTGGGCAATCCCGCACAAGTCCGGCTCAAGGCAATCTATTTAGGATATCTCACAGATATCCTTTTTTTATGCGCCGTACTATCACACCGAGTTCTAAGTTCGCTTCGCTCTCTAAGAACTTCGGGTTTGCCGTGCAGCGGCACCTCTATTATATTTGAATTGACTCGGTATATAATATTTTATAAATTTCACTGTATTTATTTATTGTTAAAGATTCAGTTTTAGCAAAATAACTATTTCACGCTACGAGGGAAGGGTAAGTTTGATGCTTATTACCCTATTTAAGCCAAAGACTTGTTTTTTCTTCTTTGTCTGTAAACATATAAAATTTATAATAATTAAGTCATCATATATTTTTTGTTGATACTTACTACAAAATAAGTTAAAATTAATATTAAATTTTTAATTTTTACTAAATTTTTAGAAAGGGTAAAAAAATGAAAAAATTAATGATTCTTACTGTTTTAATTGGCGTTTCCTGTTTATTTACGGGATGTTTGAAAATTTACAAAGAAGTATCCGAATATGTTGAAGATATGAATTTAGTTCAAAAAGAAACACCTAGTTATTCTGCTGAAGTTAAGCGTAATATTACAATTAATAACACTGAAGAAATTACATATAAAACTTATAAAAAAGGAGATAAATGGAAAACCGAACAATATAAAAGAGGAGGCGGAGAAGTTTATAATATTTTAATTTTTGACGGAGAAGAAGTTTATTCTTATGCACCGGGAAGCAAATTCGCCGTTTCAATCCCGAAATTAAATAATGATAAAGCACCGTCAATTAATCAAGCTAATCCCTTAAATCCCTTATTTGAATGGTCAACTCAACTTCCTGTTCATATTGATAAACCTGTTACTCCTGAATTTGTCAATAACAAAGAAAAGAAAAACGGTTTTGATTGCAGATTAATTTCTTACGGCCCCGAAAGAACCGTATGTGTTAGCGATAAATACGGAATCGCCGTTTATGAACAAATTTCATTTAAAGATAGACAAGGCAAAAATTTCTCAATGGAAACAAATGTTACTTCTGTTGATACTACAGAACTGGATGATTCGGTATTTGAACTTCCCGAAAATGTAAAAAAATTAAGTATTAATGAAGCCATAAATGAAATGAAAAACCTTTTAAAGACTTTTAAAAAATAAGCGATAAATACAAACTAAAAAACAGAGGCAAATTGCCTCTGTTTTTTAGTAAATAAATAATTTTATTTTGCTGATTTTGCAGTATCAACAACAATTGAAAAAGCTTCAGGTTCATTAACCGCTAAATCTGCCAGCATTTTTCTGTTAATAACAACATCAGATTTCTTAAGCGAATTCATAAATTTAGAATAGCTTAAACCGTATTGTCTTACAGCTGCATTAATTCTTACAATCCAAAGACGGCGCATATTTCTTTTTAAATGACGTCTGTCCCTGTATTGATATTTTAACTTTTTCATTACGGCAGTATTAGCTACTTTAAATATTCTACTTCTGGCACCCTTAAAGCCTTTTGCTAATTTTAATATTTTCTTATGTCTTTTTCTTAAGACATTACCACGTTTAACTCTCATTGTTCAATTTTCCTTTCTTCTTAACTCAATTACCTGCACTTCGCATACGGAAGTTCTTTAAGGACAAGTTTCTTATGTGTATCAGAAACTTCAATCATAGAAGAAAGTTTTCTTTTTCTTGATGCACTTTTGTGCTGGAGTAAGTGGCCCTTACCTGCTTTTCTTCTTAAAATTTTTCCTCCGGCAGTAATTTTATACCTTTTAGCACCGGAACGGTGTGTTTTCATCTTTGGCATAGTTTTCTCCTTCTTTTTAACTTATTAATCGGCCGATTTTTGCGACATGCCTTCCGCATTACCAAGCCTTATTTCTTATTTTAAAACAAACATTTTAATGCGCAACATGATTTTCATGCCCGCTTATTATTTCTTTAAACGTAAAATTTAGGGAGCCAAAATAGTTACAACGTTTCTTCCGTCCATTGACGGCTTTTTCTCTACAGTCATTTTTTCACCAGCTAAATCGGTAAGAAACCTGTTTGCCAGTTCATATGCTAAGTGGTTATGCTGCATTTCCCTTCCCCTTAACATTACAACTAATTTTACTTTATTTCCTTTTGATATAAATTTTTTAATACTGTTTATTTTAACGTTGTAATCATTTACATCTATTTTATATCTGACTTTTACTTCTTTTACGTCAACTACGTGCTGTTTCTTCTTTGACTCTTTAGCACGTTTTTCAATTTCATACTTATATTTTCCGTAATCCAAAATTTTTGCAACGGGAGGCTCCTGATTCGGAGATACCAATATTAAATCCAACCCCTTATCTTCTGCCATCATCAATGCTTTTGATGTGGCTACAACACCATGATTATTCCCTTCATCATCTATAAGTCTTACTTCTTTTGATTTTATATTTCTGTTTAATATATTATTGGGTTGAATATTATCTTTACTAATTTTTCTATCCTCCTATTTATACGAAATTATTGTATCAAATATGTTTTAACTTTGCAAATCCTATGTATTTATATAATAAAAAGAGCAATTTAAAATTGCTCTTTTTGATATTTTTAAATCTTAATTATTCTTCTGTTGCTCCCGGTTTAAAAATTGATTCATAAACTTCTTGTCTGAATGCAACTTCATCATCATAAGTTTCTGCCGACGGATCTGTTGATACACTTTGATAGCTCATATAATTCAACTGTCCGTCTAAATAATTATCCACATAATCCTTTGTCGGATCATAATTAGCCCAATCAATATCACCCATCAAAAATTGTGAAGCTAATTCACCTGCACTAATATTTTCATCATCATTATCCATTTTGAAATCATTGAATAATGTTGTATATAAGGAATTAATTTCATTTGAATCAGCACTTGTAACGTCAGCACCATGTTGTGCTAAATCTACAAATTCATTATAACTCAATTTTCCGTCTGCATTTGAATCGTATTTATCAATATATGATTGAGCAAATGATTTAATATTATCTACGTATCCTTCTAATTTATCAGAAGTTTCAAACATTTTAAATTCTTCATAATCATTTGTAGCTTCAGCATATGCCTGCATTGCAGCTTCACTTATCTTATCCGAATCTGTCTCGCCTTCATTTGTCATTTCAGTAACTTTTGCGTTAGCAGCTTCGGTACCTGCTTTGTCAACTTCCGCAGTCCAAGCATCAAATTCATCAGCCTGTGTTACTTCATATAATGTTGTTTCACCTTCATCCGAATCTTTTGCGGCATGAGTGTATATTATTTTATTTTTTCCGTCTTCATTAATAACTCTTATGTAATCCTGCGAACCGTCATCATTTATTTTTTCAAAATATTGATGGTCGGATGCATCTTGAACCTGAAAATCTAAAGAATCAAAATTTCCTATATATTTTTCAAGATATTTTTCTTGTTCTTCTCTACTTAAAGTTATTACATTTGTTGAATTTTTAAAAGCATCTGTATCTTCTGCTCTATTCTTATTAATATTACTGTTTACAAATTTATTGTATTGTGTAATATTTCCGATTAATCCTGACATGTTAAATCTCCTCTTTTAATATCTCATAATCATGTAAAAACATTTATTCAGCTTGAATTGCCATGATTTTTACCGGGTAAAATTTGAAGCCTTCAAAATACTTAGAATTATAAGATTTTTTATCTTCATAAAACTTAATATTTAAAAAATAAAAAAATAAACCTATTGATTTTAAATTATGTTTTTAATAAATTAAGGAAGTAACCGTAGAAAGCAGGGGAGTCGAAATAAGATTCTTAAAAAATAACCCCGCCGAGGCTAAACAAAAATACAAGTCAATTTTAGGAATTGGTTTTATTAATAATTTGTTGGTTAATTTACGGTTATAACGTAAATTATTTTTTTATGTAAAAGGTCGATAAATAAAAAAGGAGTAAAAAATGTCAACAAAAGCCTTCAAACAAGAAAAGATTGAAGCAATGAAAGAAAATTTTGCAAAGGCTAAAGTTGCTGTAGTTACTGAATACAGAGGAATGACAGTAGAAGAAATAACTAATCTTCGCCGTAAACTTCAAAAAGAAAACAGCGATTATATGGTAACAAAAAATACCTTGGCAAAAGTTGCTTCAAAAGGAACTCAGTTTGAAGTTCTTGCAGATTCTTTAAAAGGGCCGATTGCTATTGCATTCGGATTTAAAGATGAAGTTGCTCCGGCTAAAATTTTAACTAATTTTATCAAAGATGTTAAAAAAGGTGAAATAATAAGCACTGTATTAGACGGAAAACTTTTAAACGCAAAAGAAACTCAAGTACTTGCAAACCTTCCTTCAAAAGAAGAATTATATGCAAAAATGCTTGGCAGCATCAACTCACCTGCTTCAGGTATTGTCGGAGCTGTTAATGCAGTTATGAGCTCTTTGGTAAGAGCTATGGATCAAGTAGCAAAGAAAAAATCCGCATAGTAATAATAAAAAATAAGATAAAGGAGAAATAAAATGAGTGTAGAATCTATTTTAGAATCAATTGAAAAATTAACATTAATCGAAGCCGCAGAATTAGTAAAAGCAATGGAAGAAAAATTCGGCGTATCTGCTGCTGCACCTGTTGCAGTTGCTGCTGCTGCCGCTGCTCCCGCTGCCGGCGGTGAAGCTGCTGAAGAAGCTTCTGAAGTTAACGTTATCTTAGCTTCTGTTCCTGCTGATAAGAAAATCGCAGTTCTTAAAGAAGTAAGAGGCATTACAGGTCTTGGCTTAAAAGAAGCTAAAGACTTAGTTGAAGCTGCTCCGAAAGCTGTTAAAGAAGGTGTTAAAAAAGAAGAAGCTGAAGCTATTAAAAAACAACTCGAAGAAGCAGGCGCTGTTGTTGAAATTAAAGCTTAATTCTTTTAATTTTAATCATTCCAAAAAGAAGCTGATACATCAGCTTCTTTTTTTATTCTTCTCAAGACCTAATCCTTTTTATCTTTTTTATTATTCTTTTAAGTAATATTCAAAACTTAAATTATATTCAATACTTATTCCGGTACTAAGTTATAACGGAGAAGAAAATATGAAAAAAATCTATCTATTAATTTTATCTTTACTTTGTTTAAGTTCATTGGCAGTATTTGCCGCAAGCCCATGCGACAGCGAACAAGGTTATTCGGGGTATTACTCACAAAATAACGGCTATTACAATAATCAAAAATCATGTAATAAACCTTGCAAAAAACATTATCAAACACCTTGTCAAACACCTTGTGAAAAAACATATCAGACCCCATGCCAAACACCATGTCAGGCTGATGCACAATCTGAATGTTTCCTTTGTACTAACAGAAATATGAACTCTATCTTTTCTCAAATGAATTTAAGCGAAACACAAATGTGTACGGCTATGAAAATACAAGACAAATACGCACTTGAAGTATTAAGTATAAACGAAAGAATTCAATGTGAAAAACAAAATTTATCTTTATTAAAACAAAAATGTGCTAAAAGGTCCGAGATGAGGAAACAAAACAGAACTATTTCAAGATTAAAGAAAGACAGAAAGAAAATTTGTAAATGCTATGAAGATCAATTTAAAGCAATATTATCAGACGAACAGAAAAAAGCTTATAAAAAAGCAAAGAAATAAAAAGAGCTCAAAAGAGCTCTTTTTTTTAGTTTTATCTTTCCTTTAAATAAATGATTTACTTTTTAAAAAAAATTATTAATATGATAATATGGTAAAACTGTATAATAAGGAGTAAATTATGAGTATATTAAACGGTCAAACACTATTAGCATCGGCAATGGCAGGACTATCAAATACATATGCCACTTTAATGAGCGCACATAGCTCTTCAGGTAAAGGTTTAACCTTAAGTGATTTAAATAATGTTTCAACAAATACAATTTTAAGCCTTGGTTCAAATTACTCATTTTTACAATACCTTCAATCGAACTTTTCATCATTGGATAAAGACGGTGACGGTGAAATCACCGGAAATGATTTAAACAATCTTATGTCAACAATGCAATCAAAGGGGTTAACATATAATGAAATCCAATCTTTATGCCTTTCAGGCAACACGGATAACAGCCTCTTATCAACAGTATTAACTTATTTTAATAAAATTGATGCAAATGGCGACGGAAGAGTTACCAGTGATGAAATAACAAAATTCAGTTATGATGCACAAAGATATGACATTGAATCAAAATATAAATCATATAGAGCAACAAGCGCAAGTTTATTCTATAATGACGGAGTTGAAGATGATTTAACAAGTGTATTGGATTCAATGCAGCCAAGCCTTTCTTCAAACTCTAACTCAAAATAAATAATTATAAAATTTAAAAATAACAAAATAAACCGAAATTTATCGGTTTATTTTTTTGTGGAATTTATAAATCAGACATTATAACTACATTTGAAGCATATTTGCAGCGGAATTATATATAAACACATTTTTAACTGTTGAAAAAAAGCTATGTTTGTTTTATATTGTCTATACAGATGGCGGGCATCGCCAAGCGGTTAAGGCCTCGGATTGTGGTTCCGATATACGTGGGTTCGAATCCCACTGTCCGCCCCATTTTCAAAAGAGTCGAAGGACTCTTTTTTTTGTGGGATTCGAACCCCATAAAGCGGAGCTTTATTTCAGGTTCGAGCGGAATTTTTGCAGAGGCTGGAGCAGTTTTGTCGAGGGGTGTCTAAAAAAAGACTCCCGACGACAAAATGCGTAATGCCGTTTAATGCAAAAATTTCAAGACAATCCCACTGTCCGCCCCATTTTTAAAAGAGTCGAAAAACTCTTTTAATGGTCACTTAAAATTTTTATTTTCCTAAAAGATTACCTTTCTATGACTCAGCAAGCCAATTATACTCCTGAGTAATTAATGAGTAATTTTAGTATTTTGATATTGTCAGTTTAGTCAAACCGACCTGCAATACTTATAAAATTATTCTTCATTCTGCTTACTAAAATAGTGTAAACAATAACGATAAAAGACCTGCCGTTTTCAAAACAGCTTTTAATAAACCTGTCTTAATTTCTTTATTCCCATGAACAGGTACAACAATACGAGCAGACTCTCCTTCTTTTGTATAGACGTGATGTGACCCTGAAATTCTTGATAAAATCCAACCGTTATCTTCTAAAATTTTACAGAGTTTTTTTCCTGTTATATTCTTCATAATGCAACAGATATAATTTCATCACCGTCATTGGAAATATCAACACTCAACCATGCTTTAATAGCATTCTTAATATTTTCGGTCACTTCTTCAACTGTTTCCCCTTGGGAAAAACATCCTTTTAATGCAGGCACTTCAGCCCAGTAACCATTATCTTCTTTATGTAATACAACATCAAAATTCATACTGTCAGTATAACATATTTTTAACTTTTTTCCAATATTTTAGCTTATAAAATATCGGAAACAGTTCTATTTTAAGGATTTCACCATTATAGCTTAGGGTTAGGATGCAAGTTTGTATAATTTCTCTTCTTAGCTAAAAGTTGAAATTGATTCTCATTTACTTGTTTAAATTATTACATTAAAAAGAACCGATTCAAAAAGTGAATCGGTTCTTTTATCTAAGATTAATTATAAAAATTAAAGTTTAGAAGCAACCATTAATGTTGTTTCAGCTAATCTTGTAGAATAACCGCATTCGTTATCATACCAAGAAATAATCTTAACCATATTTCCGCCCATAACTCTTGTTAATTGTGCGTCAACAGTTGAAGATTGGTGTGTTCCGATATAATCTGAAGATACTAACGGTTCTTCTGAGTAGCATAATACGTGTCCGTCAGCACCGGCTTTTAATGCTGCATTAACTTCTTCAACTGTTACATCTCTTTCTACTTCAAATACAACGTCTACTAAAGATACATCCGGAGTAGGAACTCTCATAGCAAAACCGTCTAATTTTCCTTTTAATTCAGGAATAACTAA
>CANPZP010000068.1 GCA_947589115.1 Candidatus Gastranaerophilales bacterium
GACAAAGTTAATTCCTCGGTATCGGATTTTTCCGAAATAACCGATAAAATTGATATTGTTTATGAAAATATATCGGAACTGAATACTTTAGTAGAAAAAATAGATAAAGTTGATTCCTCGGTATCGGATTTTTCCGAAATAACCGATAAAATTGATGTTATTTATGAAAATATATCTGAACTGAATATTATTGCTTCAAAAATTGACAAAATTGATTCATCAGTTGTTAATTTTAATTCCGCAATTACCGAATTAACTTCTAAAATAAGCGAATTTACAAATTCTCAAGATAGTTTAAAAGAAAATTTAAAATCGCTGCTGCCCGAAGACTTTGATATTATTGATATTACAAATAAGATAGATATAATTTACGATAACTTGCAGCTTCTCAATGAATGGGCGGGCAAAATTGATAATATTGATAAAAATACGTCATTAATAAGTACTATAGAATCTAAAATTGATAATATCAATAAAAATACGTCATTAATAAATACGATGGAATCTAAAATTGATGACATATCTAAAAATACTGAGAATATAAATGACTCTCTGTCTAAGTCGGTAATTGTACTTGAAGGATTACCTGATATTGAAGAAAAACTGGATGAATTATCTAAAAATATTCATATATCTCTTAATGATATAGAGGAAGATTTTTCCAAACTTAATCAATACATTGATAATTCAAATCAAGTCACTTCAGATGATATAAATTCCATCAAAGAAAAATTTTCGGAATTAAATGATGATTTATCAAGCATAAGTGTAAGAACAAATAAATTAATATTATCTGCTGATGATGCGAATAAAGAATTTAAAAATTATCTTGAAATATTTAAAAATACAATAGATGAGTTTAGTAATAAGCAATTGTCATATAATCCGGAAATTAAATTTGCCGTTTTGGGGCAAAAACTGAATAAAATGACAACTCTCATTCATAATAATATAATAGCTAACAATAATATAAATAAAGCATTTGTATATTTAGCCGAATGGATTGATGCATCAGGAAAGGTTTTAAATGATATACAAAACGGAATTGAATCCGTAAACGCATCTGCATTTAAGGAAAATAATGAAGAAATATCCGAAATTAAAAGTTTAATCAGTTCTATAATTGTTCAAATAAACACTTCTTTATCCCCGAATATAGATTTAATAAATGAAAAAATAGAAAAATTAACGGAAGAAGATTCCCACAATTTTGAAGAATCCGCAAATATAATTAATACAAAAATAGATGCACATTCCAAACAAATTAATGCACTTGAAAGTAAAATAGAAAAATTAAGCGAAAAATTTGATAAATTAATTGAAATACTAACGGAAGATACAAAAGATTATGATACAAAAGATATGCTGAATTACATAGTATCTCAAGTATCGAACCTGACAGAATCAATAAAATCAAATCAAAATTCAGACGATGCTGTTAAAAGACTGGAAGATAAAATATCGGAATTTTCATCAGACGTTAAAAAAATTGTTGCATATATTGAAGAAGATTAATAAATTAATCCTTTTTTATAACGGTAATAATTTTATTACTGTCATTCAGAACAAAATGAACGTCATCACCATTGTATTTCAAGCTGAACAGTATTTCAGAACCTGTCGGATTAAAGGAAAGTTCTTGCCACGTATAAGCAGAACGTAATAAATCCTTATATTTTTCTATTGCTTGAGGTTTATCAAGGTCTTTTAGAGTTGAGTTTTCATCCAAAATAAACCTGTCAATAATTCTTAAAGCGGCATGCACCGACAATTCAGGGGCAGGTAAATTATCAAATATTTTTGTATTCATCATTTTATTGACAAATTTTTCAAAATTTTCAGGAATTTTTTTTCTTATTTTTTTAATATTGTATTTATTTCGGGAAGAAAATACCGATTCATCTAAATCTAATATTCTTTCAATATTAACAAACGAGCCGTCAAATTTTTGTGCAGTTGAAACTTTATTATGACATTTTGCAATCTGAACAGGAATAACTGTATCTAAATTATCAACGGATTTCTTTCTGCCGTCAGGAATAAATTTAATTAAAAGATTAAAACCTTCGGGAATTTCCATTAAGTTATTTACGAGTGAAAATAAATTATTTTCTAAAATATCATTATAGGTAATATTTTTTATATCGGCTGAATTTATTTTTAATATATCAAGTTGTTGAGATAAGAGTTCATTAGTATCAGATATAATATTTTGAACCTCTTCCGTTGATACACTTTCAGGTACCGTTTTAAGAAATTCAAATATATTTTCATCAAAATATCTGTTACAGCCTAAATTATGATTGAAATTATATAATTCATTTGTTTTAGATATTTTTCTGTCAATAATAAAGTTTAAAACCTCACTATAGCGTTTTTTAGGAACATCTTTCAAAAATTCGGAAAGTGTATTTTTTGAATTGGGTAAAAATTGAAGATTAGAAAGCTTCTTTATTTTTGTTTTAGATTCGGCAATATTATTCTTATCATATAAAGCAGCTAATATGGTTAAACAATTATTTCTGTAGTCTGATTCTTCTTTACTAAATTTTATACCGTTTTTATAAATAAATTCGTTAATTTCTTCTCTTGAATCAAAATAAACACCAACCGAATCTATAAATTCATCAAGGATTTTATAATTTTGCCTGTCATTAAAATTAAAATCAGAAATTCTGCACAGTACATCGGAAACATTAAAAGGATTTTTTTGAATCAGGTCTTTATACTCTTTATATATTTCTAAAGAACTTTTATCGGTAAAAAATCCGGATAAATCATTAATAATATGGTTAGTAATTTGTTCATCATATTTTTCAAAATCGGATTTTATGGTTTTTAAGTACCCGACAACTGAAGTTTTTTGCTTTACGGCTTCTTTTTCAATATTATTGGAATCTGAATACTTAAATAAAGAAACAAATTCGCTCAATTCTTCCGAGGTAAGCAATTTAGCCTTTGTTTTGTTAAATTTATTATATAATTTTAAAAGCCCGTCTTGATTTTTTATATTAAATCTTGATGTGAGATTGTATAAATCCTTAGTGTAATCAGCAAAATTTATACCGTCAGAATATCCCGCATTAACAGCATCTGAAAATTTTAAATAAAAATTATTTGCTTGATTCTTATCATTATTAAAAATAATTTTTAATTCATCAATACTTCTATCCTTATTTTCAATAATATTAACAGGATTTGAATCTTTCATTATTGCTCTTGAAAATAAATTATTGAAATCGGAAACAGAAACATTATTATCAACCAAAAATTTATAGAAATTAACTTTATCAGCTATGGAATCATAATTATTAAAAACGGAAGATAATTTTTTAAGTCCCATATTTTTCAATTTTGATGCATTAAGCATAATCGGAATTATTTTAAAATATTCATCTTGACCGTTACTTAAATGATTTTGCCTGTCTTTTGAATAAATATAGTCAATAAACTGATTATATCCCGCATAAACACTTTCAGGATTTTGTTTTAAATACGGCTGAACCCCTTCATTGATTCTATCAATATAACTGATTTTATCATCATATGTTTCCATAAGATAATCAACAGCTTCAATTTTGTCATCCATATCTTCAAAATCATTAAATCTGGATTTTAAATGAGAAAATTTTTCATCAAAATCTTTAAAATTGTTCAGCCCGATTTTATCTAAAAAACTGCAATAATTATTTATAACACTGAAATCTTCCGGCGGAAAGGGCTGAACTAAATATTCAATTAATTCCGGATATTTTCCGAAATGAGATTTATTATCAAGGTGGCTGAAAGAATACATAGCTTCCGTGGGTTTATTATTAAACACTCTTAAAACATCATTATTTGTATAGAAAGTTTTTGTAAATGAAGATAAATCACTACATTTTTGAATCCCCAATAAATTTAAAGCAAAAGAAAACCCCCTCGGATTTGTCAGCTTTCCGTACCTTAAATTTGAATTAAAATAATAAATATCCTTTGTCCCTAATTTATTTAAATCATTAAACACATCACGATATTTTAAAATACTGATATAAGAGGCAAACATTTTTTCAGCATCTTCACAGCCTAAAAATTCTAAATCAATACTTTCGTAATCATTATTTCCTTTAAAAGATACAGCTTGCTTTATAAACACATCAGAATTATGAGAACGTTTAATATTGTTCCTGTTCTTTTCATTTTTTATGTTTATTAACCCTTTTACAGATTGTATAGGAGAAATTAACATATCATTTACTGCCTTTTTTGGATAAAGTTCAAAAATATAATAAATTGCTTTTTACATGTTTTACTTCAAATTTTTAAATACATTTCTTAATATTCCGTTATTATCATTTAAAATTTTAGAAGCATCCCGATAAGATTTTGAATATAAAATTTGAATAACAGCTTCTTTAATTTTAAAACCGTTTTTTTGAAGAACATCTAAAGCGGTATCATAAGAACAATTACTGATTTGAGATACAATTGTGACCGCTCTTTTTTTAAGTTTAATATTAGTCGGTTTAACATCCGCCATAAAATTTTTATAAACTTTGCCTATTTTAACCATAGCCCCTGTAGACAGCATATTAAGCACCATTTTTTGTGCAGTACCCGCTTTCATTCTGGTAGAACCTGAAATAACCTCAGGCCCCGTTTCTACACAAATGGAAATATCTGCCATTTTTAATATTTCAGCCTTAGGATTGCATGTTACAGCAATGGTTTTAACGTTTTTTTCTTTTGCAAGTTTTAAAATTTCTTTAACATATACGGCATTTCCGCTGGCGGAAATAACCGCCACGGTATCTTTATCTGAAATATTTAGCTTATTAAAATCTTTTTGCGCAAAAATAATTGAATCTTCAGCCCCTTCAATAGCATATCTTAAAGCCTTATCTCCGCCTGCAATTATACCCAAAACCAATTCGGGAGGAGTATTAAAAGTAGGAGGACACTCGGATGCATCCAAAACTCCGAGCCGTCCGCTTGTTCCTGCTCCAAAATATATTAAACGTCCGCCTTTTAGTATATTTGTACTTATTAAATCTATTCCTTTTGATATAGAATCCAGATTCTCACTAACCTTTTTTGCTACTTTTAAATCTTCATTATTTATCATACGTGCTATTTCGTATGAAGTTGATATATCTATATCAATGGTATCCGGATTGGTTTTTTCAGTTATTATTATGTCCTCAGTCAATTTCTTCAACTCCCGTATTAATAGTTTTTAAATTTTCAAAGATTTCATAATCCGCTTTATTTAAATCGGTTTCAAGATGATTGTCCAAAACAAAAAATGTTGAACCGCTGCCTGACATTAAAGAATTTTTTACATTTTCTTTCAAATAGGTCAGTTCTTTATAATAAGGTAAAACCGCCTTTTCCAAACTGTTATATAATAAAGTTTTGTCAAATTTCCCTTCCTCAAGAAGCTTTTTTAATTTAATTGTATTATTCGGATACGACTTATCTTCAAGCTTAGAGAAATTTATATAAGCTTCTTTAGCGCTTATTCCTATATATTTTGGTTTTATCAAAGAAACAGACTGTTCAAAATATTGTGTTTTTTCGATTACTTCGCCTCTTGAAGTACATAAACAACAGCCCCCTTTTAAACAAAAATTTATATCGGAGCCTAAATTTTTGCACAAATCATCTATTTCAATTTCACTTAGTTTATTATCAAAAAGTTTATTTAAAGCAAAAAAAGTTCCTGCCGCATTTGTGCTGCCGCCCGCTAAACCGGCAGCAACGGGTATATTTTTTTCAATATTTATTGATAATTTAATACCCTTTACATTAATTTTCTCGCAATACTTTTTTGCCGATTTATAAACTAAATTTGTTTCATTATAAGGAATATCTTTTGAACTGCCCGTTAAATTAATTTGAAAAGTATCATTCGATTCAATTTTAAAAGTTAAAAAGTCATATAAATTGACAGCCTGCATTAAAGACTGAATATTATGAAAACCGTCAGGTCTTTTATTTAAAACTTCCAAAGTCAGATTGATTTTTGCGGGAGTCCTGACTTTAATCTGCTTCATAAATTCTCCTTTAATGTTTTACTCAGTTCACCCATATCAAATATGGAAAGAGATTCACCTCTTCTATTTGCATCAATATTTAGTTTATTAAGCGCCAATACAACCGCATCCTTATTAAACCCTGCATTCATCAGAGAGTTTTTAATATTCTTTCTGCGTGTCGCAAAACAAGCTTTTAAAACTTTTCTAAAAAAAGAATAATCATCAAGATTTAATAAAGGCTTATCGTTAACGGTTAATTTTAGAATAGCCGAATCAACTTTAGGGGAAGGATAAAAAGAACGGGATGTTACTTTTTTTATAAATTCTGTTTTTGCCCAAAATTGAGCAAGAACAGATAACAATCCAAACTCTTTTGACGGAGATTTTTCATTGGCACAAAGTCTTTTTGCCACCTCATATTGAACCATTAATACAACTTGAGATATACTTTTTCTGTTCTTATTATTTAAATCATCCGTTTCTCCCAATAAATGAGCTAATATCGGCGATGTAATATAATATGGTATATTGGCAACCACTTTTAAATTATTTCCAAACCCGGATAAATCCGTTTTTAAAATATCTTTATGAATAATTTCTAAATTATCAGCTCCGATTTTAGAAATCTCATTAACCATATCTTCATCAAGTTCAATTGCATAAACTTTTTTAGCATAATTAACAAGTTTTTCCGTAACAAATCCAAGCCCCGGCCCTATTTCCACAACAACATCATCTTTTGTAATTTCTGATGTGTCTATAATTGTATCAATACAATTTTCATCAATTAAAAAATTTTGCCCAAGACGCTTTTTTGCTTTGAATTTTCTTGCTCTTTCATAATAATTCATAATTTTTATAATACTACAAAATATGATATTTTATAATTATGATTTACAAATACAATTCAATTATCGGCAATATTTATATAAGCGCAGATGATAATAATTTACTCGGTTTATCTTACAATATAAGAAATACACCTTCACAATACAGACAAAACGATATTATAAGATTAACAGTTGAACAATTAAATGAATATTTCCTCGGGAAAAGAAAAATATTTAATCTGCCAATAAATATTCAAGGTACTGAGTTCCAGAAAACAGTATGGAAAGAACTCAACAAAATTCCATACGGTGAAACAAGAACTTATAAAGAAATAGCACAATTTATAGGCAAAGAAAATGCTCAAAGAGCAGTAGGGAATGCAAATAATAAAAATCCGATTGCAATAATTATTCCATGCCACAGAGTAATAGGCTCAAACGGGACACTTACAGGTTATGCCGGAGGAATTAACAAGAAAAAATTTTTACTCAATTTAGAAAAAAATTTTACCAAGGGTAATCTTCTTTAATCTGCCAGCTATCATACTGTAAAAGCCGTGTACAATATGTACAATTAGAATTTTTTCGGCATCCGTATACACTATGAGTTTTTAACGCTTCTCTTGTCCCGTTCCAGCCAAATGAATAAGGAATAAAAGAATACTTATCTTTTTCGGGAGTTGTAGTTTTATAAAAAGAAAAAGTAAATCTTTCCCTGCAGGGATTTAAATTTGTTTTTTCAATTTTACCGGCATCAGGGAAAAAATTTATATCCATACCGCCTGAAAAATCAAATAACATAGCTGAACCGTCGGCAAAATAAACAACATTATATTTTCTGTATGAATCATAAGCTTTTACATATTGGTCGAAATAATCATAACCGATAACGTTTAAATAATCGGCAAAATATTTTTTAAAAAAGGTTAAAGCAAGAGCATAACTATAGTAATTATCAGGAGGCAAGTCCCAAGTTTGAACCGGGCCATTCTTTACCTCAGACATTTTTATTGCCTGATTCATACTTGAATAAAACTTTTTTACTTTTGTGACAGTTTCTTCTTTTTTGTGATTGGTTATTAATATGGGAACAGTAATTGCCGCAATAACTCCGATGACTGCAAGAGTAATTAAAACCTCTGCGAGAGTAAATGATTTGGTTTTTCCGCTACGGGGGGGGGGTAGATTCGATGCTTGTTTCCCATGTTCTTTCTCCTT
>CANPZP010000069.1 GCA_947589115.1 Candidatus Gastranaerophilales bacterium
TTACAGAAAAAGGAGTTTAAACTCATGGCACGCGAAAAGTTTGAAAGAAACAAACCGCACGTTAACATTGGTACCGTAGGACACGTAGACCACGGTAAGACAACGTTAACTGCAGCAATCACATCTTGTATGGCAGCTGTAGGAAAGGCACAAGCAAAGAAATTTGATGAAATCGATGCAGCTCCGGAAGAAAAAGCAAGAGGTATTACTATTTCTACGGCGCACGTAGAATATGAAACAGATGCAAGACACTATGCACACGTTGACTGCCCCGGGCACGCAGATTATGTAAAGAACATGATTACAGGTGCGGCTCAAATGGACGGAGCAATACTTGTTATTGCGGCAACAGATGGTGCAATGCCTCAGACAAGAGAACACATCTTACTTGCAAGACAGGTAGGTGTACCTAAATTAGTTGTATTTATGAATAAATGCGACATGGTAGATGATGAAGAATTGTTAGAACTTGTTGAAATGGAATCAAGAGAATTGTTATCAAAATATGAATTTGACGGTGACAATACTCCGTTCATAAAAGGTTCAGCATTAAAAGCGTTAGAAGCAGTACAAGCAAATCCTACAATTCAAAGAGGACAAGACAAATGGGTTGACAAAATATGGGAATTAATGGATGCGGTAGATACATGGATACCGACACCTGAACGTGACGTTGACCAACCGTTCTTAATGCCTGTTGAAGACGTATTTTCAATCACCGGTCGTGGTACAGTAGCTACCGGAAGAGTTGAAAGAGGAAAAGTAAAAGTAGGACAAGAAGTAGAAATCGTAGGTTTTGGTGCTACAAAGAAAACAACCGTTACAGGTGTTGAAATGTTCAGAAAACTTCTTGATGAAGGTATAGCAGGAGATAATATCGGTGCTTTATTAAGAGGTATTGATAAAACTGATGTACAAAGAGGACAAGTTTTAGCAGCACCCGGAACAATTAAACCGCATACTAAATTTACAGCAAACGTATACGTTTTAACAAAAGATGAAGGCGGACGTCATACACCGTTCTTCCCCGGATACAGACCTCAATTCTATATCAGAACAACAGACGTTACCGGTTCAATCAAATTTAACGGTGAAATGGTAATGCCCGGAGATAACGTTGTAATGGACGTTGAGTTAATCTCTCCTGTAGCTATTGAACAAGGTATGAGATTCGCTATCAGAGAAGGCGGACGTACAGTAGGCGCAGGTGTTGTTGATAAAATTACAGAATAATTTATTTAACAGCAATAATTTTAAAGGAAGTCGGATTTATCCGGCTTCCTTTTTTTTGTAAACAAAAATTAATATACTGGCAAAATTTTTTATATTGAATATTTACAACTAACATAGAATTATGAGAATAAGTTGTGATAATAAAGAGTATAAGCAGTTTCAGTAACAGAATATATAAGAATTTCACGTTTGGGAATGGTGTTGCTGCCGATAACGTATTTAAATCTGACGTACCGAAGTTTAATTCAACGTTAGAAGCAGATTGTGTAAGTTTCAAGGCAAAAAAATATACGGAAGGCACAATAATCAATCCGACCGGTCATTGTGCATATTGCGGAAGTAAAGTATATGATGAGAATCAAATTGAAGCAATAGCAAAAGATATGCTGCATTTAAAATATGACAGATTATCGGGTTCTATAAAGAGTATATTATCAAAACTATCGGGAGCGCAGATGGCGCCTGAAATAGCATTGGCAAAAAAGCAAGCAAATGCAAAGGAGATTGAATTTTTTAACAAGTTGTTAAGATATTCTGCAGACAGACCTTATGTAAGGGGAGAAAAAATATTAAAATCATTTTATGATGTAGAAGGGGACGATGCGGTAGATTTATTAAAAAGTAATATGCAGCCCGTGTTAAAGACAATAGACCATGTTTCGCCCCAAAATTTAGAGCAGAATAATATGCATTCCGATATAAATTTAGTGGAATCATGTTTGTGTTGTAATCATGATTTAAAAGGCGGGATGACGTTCCCTGAATTTTATATATTATTTCCGTCAATAAAAAATAATATGCCGGATGATAAGTTTAAGTTTGCGCAAAATGAATTATTAAATTTTTCTGAGGATGATGTAATAAAGAGGTTATCCGCAACGAGCTTGTTAAAGCATTTAGAGGTGTTGTTTAACCAGAAAAAAGAGGTGCAGAATCAGTTATCATCTGTCGATTACAGAATAAATATATGTAATTCTTCAATAGAAGGCACAGTAGAATTATGTAAACAAGATATCACGGAAAAAGAACATGAAATAAATAAATTAGAAGAAAATTTAGCCAAATTAAATGAGGATAAAGAATATAAAGCTATAGTGAGAAGGCAGGCATTAATAAAAGATGTTGAAACATTAGACGGATTAATATCGGAAAAAGGAAAAAGGATGTCATTTTTAAGCGGGAAGATAAATGAGTTAAAAAATCGGAAATCACCGCAGAGAACAAAGAAGAAGAATAGGGGTGCAAAACCGCTAACGGATGAAGAGGCGAAAGAAAAGATTCGTGAATATAAGTCTGAGCTTGAACTTTCGCAAGTAAAAGTTGGTGAATATAATGAAAAGAAATCGGAAATACTTGCGCAAATAGCGGAGCTTGACAGCCATTATCCTACAATTCAAGATTATACTGCGAAAAAGGAGTATGCAGAAAGGATAGTGAGTACATATAATTTATTAGACGAACAAAATAAGGAATTAAATGGTGCACAAGAGCGCTATACATCATTAGAAGAACGTGAAAGAAATATTAATGAAAGGCTTTTAACTTATCCCGATGATGATTTTAATTTAGATTCTTATACGAAAGAAGAAGTGAAGTTGTTAAAGAGATATGAGGAATATTTATCGGCTTTGGATTTTGTAAATCAGCATCAAAATGCGGGTAATTCAAAAGGGATAATATACAATAACGCAAGAGGAAGTTTAATACAAACTATAAACAACTTATCTCAAAATAAAATAGTAAAAGATTATAATATATATAACCAAAAACGGAGATTTGAAAAAGAACTCGTACAAATTAGTAAAAATAAAGAAAGAGAATTACATAAAATTAAGGAAGCACAAAGTAAGATAGAATATTACAAGAAAATAATATCGGGGATTTCGAAATCGGAAGCCGAACAGAAGAGTGCGCAATATTCAGAAGATATAAGAAGGGTAAAAGAAAAAGAAAATCAAACGAAAATTCCTCAAATAATAATGAAAATAAAGGCTGAGATTTTGCTGTTAAATAATACGATTGATAATTTAATGCAGCGCCAAAGAGAAATTCAATCATCATGTAATTAAATTATCAGCTTAATAATTGTAAAATATTTGTTTATTTTTAACAGGTAAATTATTATTTTAATAAGGGAGATTGTGGATTAATGCAGTTTTCATATAAAATATTAGTTTTAGACGATGATAAACTCGTAACTTCATCATTAAAATCTTTATTAATGACGGAGGGGTTTAGTGATGTAATATTTTATAATGAGCCGTATGAAGCAATAGAGTACTTAAAGAATAACAAAAGAGATGTAATAATATCTGATTTTATGATGCCAAAGATGAACGGGATAGAGTTTTTATGTGAAGCAAAAAAGTTATATCCCAATTCAAGTATGATTTTATTGACAGGTTATGCAGATAAAGAGAATGCCATAAAGGCAATTAATGAGGTAGGGTTATATAAATATATAGAGAAGCCTTGGGATAATGATGAATTAGTAATCAATATAAAAAATGCATATGAGAGGACAATACTGACACAAAGGCTTGAAGAAGCGAATAGGGAATTAAAAAAATATAATCAATCATTGGAAGAAATAATAAAAGAAAAGACTTCCGATATATTAGAGATGAATGAGCGTTTAAGTGCTATAATAAACAATTGTGCCGACGGGATAATGACTGTATCATCAAAAGGCAGGGTTATAGATGTTAATCCGGCTTGTGAGTCGTTATTTGGGATGTCAAGTGAGATAATAAAAACGAAGGATATAGAAACATTATTTTATTTTAAGGAAAATGAGTTTAATAAGATATTCGAAGATGAAGAAGATAAGATATTAAGGGATACGGAAGCTCTAAATGCGGTAAACGGGAACAGGATACCGGTAGAAATATCAAGTGCATATATACCATCTGGGGATAAAAAGGAAGAAGGGAAGTATGTATTTGTAATAAGGAATGTTCATGCACAAAAGGAGATGGAGCGTTTGAGAGAGGATTTTATTGCTACATTAACGCATGATTTAAGGACTCCTTCCGTTGCCGCAATACAAACTCTTGAATATTTTTTAAACGGTAAACTGGGGGAATTAACTCAGAAACAAAGTTTATTGCTTCAGACGATGAAAAAGAGTAATGAAGATATGCTGGGATTAGTTAACACATTACTTGAAGTATATAAATATGAGTCAGGGAAGTTAAAATTGGTAAAGATACCGTTTGACTTTAATGTATTGGTTGATGAGTGTATAAATCAGGTAAAATCTATAGCCGAAGCAAAGAATCAAACAATAGAGAAGAAAAATAATAACATAGAGGGGAAGAAGGTTCTTGCGGACAGAAATGAAATAAGAAGAGTGATAATAAATTTACTTGGAAATGCAATAAAGTATACTCAGGAAGGCGGGGAAATAGAGATAAAAACGGAAGCTGACGGAGCAGACTTAAGATTTTCGATAAAAGATAACGGAGAGGGGTTATATAAAAAAGATATTCCGAAGTTATTTAAAAGGTTTTCACAGGGGACTCAGGAAAAGCGTTCAATAAGCACGGGGCTTGGTTTATATTTATCAAAGCAGATAATAGATGCTCATTGCGGAAAAATATGGTTAGAAAGTGATAAAGGGAAGGGGAGTGAGTTTTTCGTTCTTTTACCCGAAGCTGTTGTTCAGGAAGAAAAGGAAGCAGTATGGACAGTATAAAGGTTTTATTAATTGAAGATCATAAAATGGTAAGGCTGGGGCTTTCATTGGTATTTGAAAATTGTGAAGATATCGACCTAATCGGAGAAGCTGAGGACGGTAAAAAAGGCGTGGAAATGGCTTTATCATTAAAACCTGATGTTGTACTTATGGATATCGGGCTTCCCGAGATGGACGGAATACAAGCCACTAATATAATTAAGAAAAATAATCCGAATATAAAGGTATTAATATTTACGTCAAGAGAAAGTGAAGATGATGTGTTTGATTCTTTAAAATCAGGCGCAGACGGTTATATAATGAAAGGTGCAAATGAAGAGCAGATGATAAGCGCAATTAAAGCGGTTTCAGAAGGTACAGCCTGGCTTGATCCCGCCATTGCAAGGCTTGTGCTTTCTAATGTAAGAAAACAAACTTATTCTGCACCTGAGATAACAAATAGTTCGGTAAAAAATGTAAAAAATACATACGGATTAACAACAAGAGAGATTCAAGTATTGGCATTAATTGTTGAGGGATTGAATAATTCGGATATTGCAGAAAAACTTTGTATTACGCTTGCCACAGCAAAAGCACATGTTCACAGTATCTTACAAAAACTTTATGTTGATAACAGGACACAAGCTACTATTCAAGCGGTAAAAGAAGGGCTTGTTTAATGAAAAAAATAATATCTCTTTTAGCTGTGTTTATTTTTGCAGTTGAAGTACAAGTCTTGGCTAAAACTCAAACTCCTGACCCTTTATATCTTTCGACTCCCGTTTTAGATGCATCAAAAATCGAAGTTAAATATAAAGCAAAAGACCCAAGAACTATTAATGAAAAAGTAAGGAGTAAATTACATCTGCCTCCGACAAAAAAAGTTTATTATCATAATATAGATAAATCAAATGTACCGGTAACAATGGATGATTATTATAAACTTGCCGCAGATAAGAAAAGAAGTGATTTTGTTATACCCGAACCAAATTTTACGCCTGAAGAAGATATAATTCTTCCGAATCCGCAATT
Source organism: Candidatus Gastranaerophilales bacterium (assembly GCA_947589115.1). Lineage (GTDB taxonomy): Bacteria > Cyanobacteriota > Vampirovibrionia > Gastranaerophilales > Gastranaerophilaceae > Avigastranaerophilus. Next base: position 5,942 of record CANPZP010000069.1, read on the forward strand.
TAGAGTAATAAAATATAATACTCCGCCGGGTCAGCGTAATATTGATTTATCAAAAATTATTTCCAAACGGATAGCTGCTTCTGCGGGTATTTTATCTCCTGATAAAACAAAAATGTTATATACCAAATGTTTTTTCTATCCTAAATTTTACCAGACTGCATCAAGTGCATATGTAATTAATATTAATTCAAAAGATAAAGATGCTTATGATGTTTTGTATAAAACCAATGTAATGCAGGGAGATACTTCACCCATTGTAACATCGGGCATGGATGAAATAGTGCAAAACAGGTTTGTAACTCTTTTCCCCATTGATTTTTCAAAAGACAGTACAAAAATAGCATTTAAGGAAAAAATTGGTTCTAATTTAGAAGAAACTTGGCAGACTAATGTTATAATTTATGATTTTAAAACCAATTCATACAAAAGATTAAATGCGGTAAGGGAAGCAATAATATATTGGTGGCGCCAAAATAAACAAATAGATTTGAAAGATTATATGTGGGATATTTTCCCAATCGGGTGGGATAAGCAAAATCCGGATAGATTAATTGTTTATGCATATGCGTTTACAAAAGAGAAGCCGTTATTTCTGGGTACTTGGAGTATAGATTATGATGAGGCAAGGTCAGAGCTTGTTTCAATAGATTCAACAGCCGCAGAAATAGATTTAAACGGATTCGGATTAAAAGAAATTCTTTTTGAACATTAAAAGTATGGTAAAAATTGAAAAAATCTGATAGAATATACTAAGAGTTTAAAAAAACTCCAAAATGGGTATCTAAAATATTAAGTAATTATTTTATATGGAAATGGAAGTAAAAAATTATGATTAAACGAGAAAAAGCATTTTCACTGGCAGAGTTGTTGATATCATTGCTTGTAACAAGCATGATTTTATCTGCAACCGTACCGACAATAACAAGAAGAGCAAGTTCAATTAACGAAAGTCCCTTTAGCTATTTTAACGGTGCAAACGTAAAAGGTGTAGCCGGAAACTCACAACAATTATGGCTTGGCGCCGGGGGGGGGGCGCAAGATGCTAATTTTGGGAAATTAAACATTGTAAAACAATATGATGTTAGTCCCGCATCAAGATCCCCTTTAATTTCTTTTTTCCAAAAAAAGGAAACAGGTTCAGATCTCACTTATTTAGGTGAAATATATTCTGATACAAGCCAAAATTTAGGAATAGGTTCGCATATATTTGAAAAAGTAGATGACGGAA
>CANPZP010000070.1 GCA_947589115.1 Candidatus Gastranaerophilales bacterium
ACCTGCTTGTCAAAATCTTTGATTTTGCAACAAGCTGGGTACTCTTTTGAGTAGAAATTACGCAGTTCAGCATGACAACTTTATTACACAACAAGAAATTCATTTTTTAATAATTCAAGTTATTTTAAAATTAAAAGATTCTCGGCTTCTTGCATAATATTTACATGAGTTTTAATACAATGTAAAAAGTTCGAACATTGTCGCTTAATGCCTAAATCAAAGAGGGCTTTCAAACTCTTTTTTTCGAGCCTCAAACTCGTAATTTTTTCCCGCAGGTTAAAAAATTAGAGAGTTCTGCACGTGCATATCTTATAGTTTTATAACCGTCTAAAATGCAGGAAAATCCTTCTATTTCAATACCTATTAATTGACTTTTTTTATTATGAATGCTAAAATAACAAAAAAAATACAAAATAGGAACTTTATTGAATGATTTATAGTTTAAAAGTTAAAAATATATACAGTATTGGGAAAGAACAATTATTTGATTTTTGTAATAATAAATTAGAAGATAGCAGTGTTGCCGAAACAAAGTTCGGTTATGTTAATAAAACATCCTGTGTTATCGGGAATAACGGCTCAGGCAAAACCTCTATGCTTAAAGCAATAACCTTTTTTAAATGGCTGGCTGAAGAATCTTTTTATAAATTAAAAATAGACGATTTAATACCATTTCAACCTCATTATTTATATGAAAATGAACCTTCAAGAATGGAAATGATTTTTAATAAAAAGGATAAATTATTTAAATTAGAATTTATACTTAATGAAAAAATTATCTTATACGAAAAATTAAGTATGAAAAAATCGAATACAAATAAGTTTAAAAATGTGTATAGTGTATCAAGGTATAATGACGGATTTAAAACTTTATACAGTGAATATTTGCCGCCTGTTAACAAAAAAGAAAGAGACAGACTAAAAATTAAGTCTAACAGTTCTTTATTCTCTTATTTTTTAAATACAGGTGCTTTATCTCATTTGGGATTAACTAATATATTTAATGCTTTTTATTCAAATTTAACGGAAGCAGGAAGGGCTGATATTCCTCTTTTATATGAATGTTTTGATATTTCTGATTTATTGGAAAAACAAACAACACTAAAACAAAAAGAGGTTATTATAGATACCTTAAAAACTTTTGATATAGGTATTGAAGATATTTCAAGTGATAAATCCAAACAGTTTATATTCAAAACAAGAAATTTTGATAATGCAGAGGATAAATCGGTAATAAATTTTGTACACGGAAAAAATCAAAATAGATTTAATGTCCCTCTTTTATTTGAGTCTGACGGAACTATAAGAAGTTTATCGTTGTTATTTCCATTCTTAAATGTGGCTAATGAAGGCGGAATTCTTATTTTTGATGAAATAGAAACAAGTAAACATCCGAACATTATAAAAAAGATACTTTCTTCTTTTGAAGAATATATTCAAAAGAAAAATGATGTTCAGATTTTATTTTCAACTCATATGCCATTACTGTTGGAGAACAGAAATAAATCCCAAATATTCTTAGTTGAAAAAACAGATTGCATTAATTCGGAAATATACAGATTGGATGAAGTTGAGGGCGTTAGAAACGATGAAAACTTTGCCGTGAAATATTTATCAGGGAGATATGGTGCCGTTCCGAGAAGTGAGGTTGAGATTGTCAAGGAAACATAAACGCAGAAAAGTTTTTACCACGGTTTTTATTGCATGTGAAGGATGCCGGGAATATCAATTTTTATCTTATATCAAATCTGTTTTTAGTGATGATTTGGATAAAAATCATATTAAATTGGAAATTGACGACAAAAGAGATTATTATGGCGGAAGTCCGGAAAAAAGAATATCTCGGGCTCTCAAAAATGTCAGCAAATATGATATTGTTATTGCTTGGCTTGATAATGATAAACAAATTAATAATAGTAATATCAATAAAGATATCAAAAATTCTTGGTGTATTGATAAAATTAAAAAAAATATTTCTCTTATTGAATTAAAAAATTTAAATGTAAATAATAAAAATCCATTAATTATATTAGCTGAACCCTTATGCATAGAAAATGTCATTATTGAATTATTAGGGAAGAAAACTCCTAAATATAAAACAAACTTATCCACTGAAGATAATGTTAAAATTTTAAAAGATTCTCTTTCGGGAATTTTTGGATTTAAAGATATTTACAAAGAATTTGAATATTATAAAAAACACTTAACAAAGGAAAAAATTTTAAAGAAAGCAGTCAAAATAAATTCTTTATCAGAACTATTTCAAATTTTAAATATACAAGGAGTAATATGATAAAAAAGACATCTGTTTTATTATTAATTTCAATGATTTTATTTTTTACGAACGTATCTTGTGCTTGTGCACAAATGGTTATGTATAATACTAAAACCGGTAAAATACATTCATTAAATTGCAAATGGGCAAAGAAATGCACTGTGAACTGTGTAAAAATTGATAAGAAAGAAGCATTGAAAAGAGGCGGAGTGCCTTGTAAAGTCTGCGGCTCAATATAAATTAATTGTTTAAGCTATGAATTGGAGCGGGTATTCTGCCTCCTCTTTCAATAAATGTTTCACAAGACAATCTATTTACAGGCATAATAGGTGCTTCTCCAAGTAACCCTCCGTATACCGCATAATCTCCTACCGTTTTATCGGGTACCGGTATAATTCTTACAGCTGTTGTTTTCTTATTTATCATACCTATTGCCATTTCGTCCGCTATGATACCTGATATTGTTGAAACTGGTGTATCTCCCGGAATCGCAATCATATCTAATCCTACGGAACAAACACAAGTCATTGCTTCTAATTTATCAAAAGTCAGAACGCCTTGTTTTGCCGCTTCAATCATGCCTGCATCTTCGGAAACCGGAATAAAAGCTCCTGATAAACCGCCTACATATGAGCTTGCCATTATACCGCCTTTTTTTACGGCATCATTCAGCATTGCAAGTGCTGCCGTTGTTCCGTGAGCACCCGCATGTTCCAATCCCATAGCTTGAAATATTCCCGCTACTGAATCCCCTACCGCAGGGGTCGGTGCTAATGATAAATCTATGATACCGAACGGTATATCCATTTTTTTTGCCATTCTTCTTCCAACAAGCTCTCCTGTTGAAGTTATCTTAAAAGCTATTTGTTTTATTTTATTTGCAAGTTCTCCGAAATCGGCGTTTTTGGGCAAATTATCCACTGCCGCACGTACAACTCCCGGCCCTGAAACTCCTATATTTAATGCGCATTCCGGCTCTCCATATCCATGGAATGCTCCTGCCATAAACGGATTATCTCCGGGTACATTACAAAAACATACCAGTTTCGCCGCTCCGATTCCGTCTTGTTCCTTTGTCAATATTGCAGTTTCTTTTATTATTTCTCCCATCTTTTTTACGGCATCCATATTTATTCCGGCTTTGGTTGAGGCTAAATTTATTGATGAGCATACTCTTTGGGTTTGTTTTAGCGCCTCGGGAATGCTTTCAATTAATGCTATATCCCCTTTTGTGCATCCTTTTTCCACTAATGCCGAATATCCGCCGATAAAATTAACATTTACTTCTTTTGCCGCTTCATCCAACACTTTTGCCAAATATACATAATCATACTCTTTACAGGATTCTCCGATTATTGATATAGGGGTTATGGCTATTCTTTTATTAATTATGGGGATTGAATATTCTTCTTCTATCTCTGATGCATATTTATACAAATTTTTAGCATACTTGGTTATTTTTTTATATATTTTATCCCCGACTTCTTTTATATTTTCTCCGCAGCAATCTCTTAAACTTAATGCCAATGTCACGGTTCTTATGTCCAAATTGTGGACTTTTATCATATTTATTGTTTCTATTATAGATTCTTCATTAAAAAACGACATTTATTTTTCCTTAAATAGTGTGCATTTTATCAAAGATTTCTTTCTTTTGTATCCATATTTCCATTCCGAGCTTTTTCCCCGATTCTGTTACGGCATCTTTTATCTCTTTAAAAGAATATTTTGATTTACTTATATCTCCCAATAAAAACATCATAAAGCAGCCTTGCATAATTGTCTGGCGGATATCTTCTATGTTTACTCCGTATTTCGCCAGTACACCTGCTATCTCAGCTACTATCCCGACTCCGTCTTTTCCGGATATTGTTACTATTATTTTTTCTTCGCTCATTATATCTCCAATCAATATAATTATTTTATAAATTTATTTTAAACTTTACAACTATATTAAAATAAATTATTTAAAATTTGAAATTCCGTTCCCCGTTTTTTATTTTTTCTAAATTTTCAATTAACTGTTTTTTAATATTACTGTCTTTTACTTTATTAATTTCTTTAGAAATGAGGATTTCACCTGATTTTTTTGTTTCTGATGATGCATAATCCGTTAAATATTCTTTTAGTGTCATTATGGCATTTGGGAGGCAGAAATTATTTATCTGCATATCTTTGCACAATTCCATAAATCTGTCGCCAACTCTGCCCGAACCGTAACATGCCGTGCAAAAACTCGGCAGATAATTTAATTGTGCCAGCCAATTGACTACCTCATCCAAACTTCTGCTATCATTAACTTCAAATTGGCTTGAGTCCTCTTCCTCTTCTTTATAATATCCCCCCACACTTGTTTTTGAACCGCCTGATATTTGTGATATCCCAAGTTCTAACAGTTCTTTTCTGCATTCTTTATTTTCTCTTGTCGATACTATCATTCCTGTATACGGTACTGTTATTCTTATTAATGCAACAATCTTTTTAAATGTTTCGTCATCCACTGCATTTTTAAAATCCGACACATTTATATCATCGGCTTTTCTGATTCTCGGTACACTAATTGTGTGAGGACCTACATTAAATACACTTTCAAGATGCTCTGCATGCATAATTAAAGCAATAAATTCATAAATATAATTATCAAGTCCGAATAAAACACCTAAACCTACATCATTTATTCCGCCTTCCATTGCCCTGTCCATTGCTTCTGTATGGTAGTTATAATTGTGTTTTGGCCCTGTCGGATGCAATATTTCATATGATTTTTTATTGTATGTTTCTTGGAATAATATATAGGTTCCTATTTTTGCTTCATGTAGTTTTTTATAATTTTCGACTGTTGTTGCCGCTATATTTACGTTTACTCTTCTTATTGCTCCGTTTTTATGTTTTATTGAATATATCGTATCTATTGATTCCAAAATATATTCAATGGGGTTATTAATCGGATCTTCACCTGATTCTATTGCTAAACGTTTATGTCCCATATCCTGAAGCGCTATAACTTCATTCCTTATTTCATCCTGAGTCATTTTTTTCCTGGGAATATGTTTATTTATACTGTGGTACGGGCAATATGTACATCCGTTTATGCAGTAATTTGACAAATACAAAGGTGCGAATAATACTATTCTGTTTCCGTAAAAATCTTCTTTTATTTGTCTTGCCAGTTTAAATATTTTTTCATTTTGCTCTTTGTCGTTCGACAGGAGTAAAACGGCTGCTTCTTTATGGGAAAGTCCTTTTCTCTCTTCCGCTTTTTTTATAATATCTTCAATTAATTTTTTATTATTTGCATTTTCTTTTGCATATTGAATAGTTTTTATTATTTCTTCATTTGATATAAATTCTTCAGCATTTTTTGATTTTACATTATACATAATCTATACTTCTCCCTCTTTGATTATACTCCAAAGGAAGATTAATTAATAAAAGAAGAATTTATTTTTGCCTGATAATTTAAATATTCCATAATTGCGCCGCCTATTTCTTCCGCAGGGTCAAAAAACGGAGAGTTCGGCATAAAAGTTTGTCTTAGCAGCATTTTATTTAAAGGTCCGAAGGCATCAGGTATAAGTGTTTTTCTGTATATCCCCGCTAACATTACTTGTATATTCGGTGATACTGCATCATTATATTTTGAAATTGCCGGATATAATTTCTCTATTCCTTTTACTCCTTTATCAAGCATTTTATCTATAATTTGAAGTCCGTCTAAAACTTGTTCTTCCGTTTGCGCATTTTTGAAAAATGTATCAAGATAAGGAAGCGCTTTTTCCCCCTCATCTACAATACTTTTTGTTCTTTGTTCATTATAAGTACAATAATTTCTTGTATAATTCGGAAGTGATACTCCCTGCCCGAGTTTAGATATGTTTTGTATCAGTGATATTTTGCTTGTTTCCATATTTATTCCTTATGTATAAACGTACGGAGGTCCGTTTTTTATTTCCGTTAATATATTATCAGCCAATTGTTTTAATTCATCTTTGGATTTTGAAGATGTTTGTTTTGTAAAATTATCAACCAACGGTGTTATTGCACTTTGTTTTTTTGATTTAAAGTTTTCCACTTCTACGTCTACTAATCTTTTTCTTAGATTTAATTCCGTCTTGGCATTTTCTTTTAATACGGTAACATCTTTAATGGCATCAAGTCCTTGTTTAAAAATATATCCTGCTGCACTTGCAATTGTAAATGCCATAAAAATATATTTTGTAAATTTGTTATCAGGATTTAATATCCAGTTATATAAATGTCCTCTGTTTTCATCTAAGTAGCAATAATACTGGATTTTTTTCGGTATACCGCCTAAGGCTGTCGGGGCATCCGCAAATATTGTTTTCTTTGATTTATTTACACTTTGTACTATTTTGAGTATTTCTTCATTTGTTAATCCGTATTTAGTTCCTATTTCTTCTATATATTCAGGTTTTGCGCATATTGATTTTAATAATTCCACAATAACTGATATGTCTTGTTTATTTCCTTTATCAACAGTATTATTTATTGTTTCTATTGTTTTTTCAGTATACTTATTGGCATATTGCTGAGTGTATTTTAATGCTTTTTTTATGTTATTTATACTGAATTTACCAAGTATAAGCGCCCCTGTTGTTACTCCGAGTATTAACAATGC
>CANPZP010000071.1 GCA_947589115.1 Candidatus Gastranaerophilales bacterium
GCTGTTGTTTTTTTATTGTGATTTGCGGTTACTAACGGAACCGTTAATGCGGCTACAACTCCTATTATTGTGAGTGTTACCAAAACTTCCGCAAGGGTGAATCCTTTTTTCTTTTTCATTTTTTCTCCTTTTATATAATTATATTTATATGTATATATAAGTCAATATTATAAATAAAAATAAGCACTCAAACTTAACATTTGGTGCATATTTTTTTATTTTTATTTAAAGAGAGACAGATTATGCGCTCAGGAGTTGTTTTTACCCCCCCCCCATATACGCATTTTTTCAAGTATTTCAGCATATTAATCTCTCCTTCATTACTATAAGCTGATTATATCAAGCATTTATAATGTTGTAAATATTAAAAACAATAATATTTACTTTGTAAAGTTTATAATAATAAGACAAACTTCACAAGAGAAGAACTGCTAAAAAAGTGTAAAGATGTTCCCGGTTATTGTCTTGATTTAATTATGAATGACGGATGGGAGATAAAAAGTGATTATCCTCGGAAACTTTAATCGTAATATACAACTTAATAATCTTTAAAAAATAATATAAACAATGTTTTCTTGTATTATAATAAGGTTTATCAGATAATTTGTACAGATAATGAGGTAGGAATATGAGAAAACCCGTCATAGGTGTCCTTGGAGCAACAGGGGTTGTAGGCAGAAATATTTTAAAGATTTTAGAAGAAAATAATGTTCAGTATGAAGATATAAAGTTTCTTGCAAGTAAGAAGAGTGCGGGAAAAGAAATAGAATTTAAAGGCGGAAAGTATACGGTAATTGAGGCTGTACCTGATGCTTTTGAAGGTATTAATATTGTTTTAGCTTCGGCAGGCGGTTCTACAAGCTTGGCTTTAGCAAAAGAAGCAGTTAAAAGAGGTGCCGTATATATTGATAATTCAAGCGCATTCAGAATGGAAAAGGATGTTCCCCTTGTTATTGCAGGTGTTAATGATGAGGATATAAGAACGCATAAAGGGATTATTGCAAATCCTAATTGTTCAACTTCGCAGTTAATGCTTGTTTTAAAACCGTTACATGATTATGCGGTTATAAAAAGAATGGTGGTTAGTACTTATCAATCTGTTTCAGGTGCAGGTTTAGCCGCTATTAATGAACTAAGAGATAATACAATTGCTGTTAATGATAATAAACCTTTTGAAAATAAAGTATTTAAAAAACCTATAGCGTATAATTGTATTCCTCAAATAGATTCCTTCTGTGAAAACGGATATACAAAAGAAGAGATGAAGGTAACAAACGAAACAAGAAAGATACTTCATTTAAATCCAAATACTCCGATTTCTTGTACCGCAGTTAGAGTGCCGGTATTTATAGGTCATTCCGAGGCGGTAACGGTAGAATTTGAAAAAACGTTAACTCCTGAAAAAGCAAGAGAAATATTGGAAACGGCTTGGGGTGTTAAAGTTATTGATGATACGGCTAATTATGAGTTCCCGACGGCTGTTATGGCGGCAGGCACTAATCCGGTTTATGTGGGCAGAATAAGAAAAGATATTGCGTTTGATAATGCTCTGTCTTTCTGGTGTGTTGCTGATAATCTCAGAATCGGGGCGGCATTAAATACCGTAAGAATTGCCGAAAAAGTAATAGAAATGCAAGTGTTTTAAAATAAGGGGCTGAAAAATGAGATATAATGCAGGCAGTATAATTACAGCGATGATAACTCCTTTTAATAAGGATTTATCTATTGATTATCAAGGGTTGGAAAAACTTGTTAATCATTTAATTGAAACAGGCTCGGATTCAATACTGGTAGCAGGTACAACGGGCGAAACTCCGACACTATCACATGATGAAGAATATGAACTCTTTGCTTTCGTTAAAAAAATAGTAAACGGAAGAGTTAAATTAATTATGGGCGCCGGCTCTAATTCCACCCGTACCGCAATAGAGTCCTCCATAAAAGCAAAAGAACTCGGTGCGGATGCCCTGTTAAGCGTTGTTCCTTATTATAATAAACCTTCACAAAAAGGCATGTATGCGCATTTTTCTTCAATAGCGCAAGAAGTTGATTTACCTGTTATTTTGTACAATATCCCGGGAAGAACGGGGGTTAATATGCAGCCTGCAACCGTTGCAAAACTTGCTGAAGATTATTCAAATATTGCCGCATTAAAGCAAAGTAATTCTGACTTGGATTTAATTAGTGATTTGAAAAAGTTATGCCCTTCTGATTTCTCGATTTATTGCGGAGATGACAGTCTTACTCTTCCGATGATGTCATTGGGGGCAAACGGAGTTATTAGTGTTGCTTCTCATATTGCGGGTAATGAAATGAAAAAAATGATATCAGCTTTTAAGAACGGTAATAATGAAGAAGCTTTGAAAATCCATTTAAGCCTTTATCCTTTGTTCAGAAAATTATTTATGGCGCCTAATCCCGTACCGGTTAAAGCGGCTCTTAATTATATGGGGATTATAAATGATTATGTAAGAAAACCGTTAGTTGAGCTTGATGCTCAAGAAAAAGACGAGTTATTTGCAGTTTTAAGTAATTATGTCAAAGAAAAAGTACAGAATAAATAGTTAAGACAAAAAAACGGAGTTTTAACGTTGAAAAATCAAATACAAGACGGAATAAGAAAAAAAGGTGCCACATTGGCAGAAACTTTGATTACGCTTGCTATTTTAGGTATCGTATTTGTTTTATCTGCCGGTACTATGATTGCTGATTATAAAAAAAATGAAACGGTAGTCAGACTAAAAAAAATATATTCCGTACTATCTCAGGCATTTTTACAATCTGAAGTCTTGAACGGTACAAGCAGGGATTGGAATATACAGGACGGCTCTTTGGAATACGCTTCTAATCAGTTCTATAATAACTATTTAAGTACTGTTTTGGCTGTAAATAAAGATTGCAAAACCGATACCACGGGAGAGTGCAATTATGAATTTAAGGAACTAAACGGCAAGCAAAAATCATTAAGTCCGTTGTGGACAAGGTTCTTTTTAAATGACGGAACTTTTATTGCTATTCAAACCTCAAGTGATGCTAATAATAAGGTAATTTATTTTTATGTTGATAATAACGGTAAAAAACGTTTAAATGTTGTAGCGAGAGATATTTTCCTGTTTGAATATTGGATACAAAATAATCTTCATCCGGAATATGAAGGTAAATTGCTTCCGTTGGGGCATGAATTTTCACGTAACGAATTAATATCCGACTCTGATGATAATAACTGTAATTCTTCAAAAAACGGAAATTATTGCGGCGCATTGATAATGAAGGATAGCTGGCAAATAATAAACGGATATCCTTGGGCTCAGGCAAGATACGTTGTTCAATAATTAATTATTTACTATATCGTAAATTTCTTTGCATATTTTAAATATTTGTGCAGCCTGATTGAAATCAATCATGTTTGCGCCGTCGCATAATGCAGAATCGGGGTTGGGATGTACTTCAAAAAATAATCCGTCTGCACCTGCCGCTACAGCTGATTTTGCAAGTACCGGAACAAATTTACGTTCGCCCGAAGAACTTTCTCCGCATCCGCCGGGAAGCTGTACACTGTGGGTTGCATCAAAAATTACGGGATAGCCTAAATCCTGTATGATAGGTATTGCCCTCATATCGGATACCAGATTATTATATCCGAAGGTTACTCCTCTGTCTGTTATAATAATTTTTTTATTGCCTGAATCAGTTACTTTTTTTGCTATGGATTCCATTTGCGACGGTGCTAAAAACTGTCCCTTCTTAATGTTAATAATTTTATTTGTTTTCGCTGCGGCTACAAGTAAATCCGTTTGCCTGCATAAAAATGCGGGTATTTGAATTACATCCGCAACTTGGGCTGCTAAATCAGCTTGATTTTGTTCATGAATATCCGTAACAATCGGAACTTCTAATTCTTTTTTAACTTTTGACAGTAATTCAAGCCCTTTTTCAATACCTAAGCCTCTATAGGAATTTAATGAACTTCTGTTGGCTTTATCGTATGAGGCTTTGAAGATAAAATTAATATCCAGCTCGGCTGTAAGATTTTTAAGAAATTCTGCGGTTTTAAACAGGATTTCTTCCGACTCTATCGCACATGGGCCTGCGAGTATAGTCAGTTTGTTTTTTCCTATCTCAAAATTTCCTAATTTTACAGAATTTACCATTTTCTATCTCCGCTTATTATTTTACAGGAAAATTACTTATTTAACAATATTTCTCTTACTTCTTCTTCTATTTCTTGGGCTATATTCATATTTAAATTATACATCATCTATATGCCGTAACGGACGGATTCAAAATAGTTTTTAATACATAAAAAAATACCTTGTTTATTTTATAAATAAGCCGAATCCGGATTTATATGTTCAAGAAAAAATAAAAATAATACTTATAAATGATTTATCAAGTGAAAAAATAATTATAATTTAAATTGCCGGAGAAAATTTTGTGATAAAGTATGTAAAAAGTGATTATGCCTGAATCCTAAGCGGAGTTTGACACCGGATTAAATATGAAAGGGAATTTGAATATGGCAAATGAATCTAATAATGCAGTAAAACCTAAAGTAAGAAAAAGTAATAAACACAAAATAATTAATAATTCAGGACAGGGTAAAGGAATAAAAGTTCCGAGAGTCGTTTCTGAACACTTCAACTGGGGAGCGTTCTTAGGGACATGGATATGGGGAATAGGCAACAAAACTTATATTACATTATTAATATTTCCGGCAACGCTTTTATGTATTATTCCGTTTTTGGGATTATTTATTTATTTCGGTATAATAATTATGTTTGGTATAAAAGGAAATACATGGGCATGGCAAAATAAACACTTTGAAAGTGTAAGAAGCTTTCATGAGTACCAAAAGCGCTGGGCTGTCATAGCAGGTATAATTTATGGCGTAGGAGCTGTTGTAAGTATTATTTGTATGGTTGCATTATTTATGACCTCTTTGAATGCATTATCTCGATAGAAAAAAGGTAAATATGAAAGAAGATTTAACAATAAATACAAAGCTTTTTAGTTTTAAGGGAATATTAGGCAGGCATGATTTTTTCCTTAACCTTATTTATATTTCCATGATAGGACTATTTGTAATAATTCCGCTGAATATATACGTAGCTTGTTCTATGGATTCTATTGCGGATTTACTAAATATAAATAAACTCTTTTTAAATGCACCGATGTTCCTTAAAATTTGGACGATTGCGGGTTATTGTGTACTTTTACCTTTATATATATCAACTTATTTTAGACGTCTAAATGATATTAACGGAAAAGTTAATTATGTTATTAATATATTGTGTGTTATTCCTTTAATATGCTCATATTTACTTATATCTGCACTGCAAATCGGGTTATCTTTAATAACGTCATTTATTGTATTTTTGGTGCTGCTATTTAAAGAAGGTAAAATCACATCACAATTACCTTATGATTATAAAAAGGAATTTAACTGGGGAGCGTTCTTCGGAACATGGTTATGGGGGTTATATAATAAAAGTTATATAACTTTATTAAATTTAATTTTGTGGTTTACTCCGTGGGGCGCATACTTTAAATTAATATGCGGTTTAAAAGGTAATGAATGGGCTTTTAAAAATAAAAAATGGAATAATGTTACAAAATTCAATAGGTCGCAAGAACGGCAAACTACTTTTTGGGTAATATTTGCTTTCGTTATTACTCCATTATTATGGTTTTTATTTACTGCAGCCGTATTAACAATATTTACCTTATCAATGACAGATTCAGAAAACGGCAAACAAAATATGTCTAAAATTGAAAAATTTGTTGACAGTATTGCAACTTCTTATTTCCAAACATATAGTATTGGCGAAAATAAAAATTCATTTTATGTTTTAAACTCTGATTGGAAAACATATTCATTTGATGAAAAAATACAACTCTTAAGAACTGCATCAAAAATAGCAGCTAACGAAAAAAATAAAAAAGAAAACGCTAAAGAATATTCTAAAAGAAAATATTACTACAGTTATGATGAGCTGAAAATCACAAAAATATACAGCGCAGATAACGGTAAATTGCTCGGAGAATATCAAGCCGCTGAAACAAAAAAAGATGCCGGGTTTTTAGATATAGTTAAAGATTCTATTAAAAGTTTCAAATTTTATGATGCTGAATAGAATTAGAACAGGAGCTTGTTATGAGAAAAATTTTATTTTTGTTATTAATTCTTTTTACTTTTACTCCATTCTCTTGCGCAAAAGATTTTTACCAATTGAATCCTCAGGAAGAAACAAAAATAAAATGTGTGCCGAGTGAAAAGTATTCCGTTGATAATTCTTTATCCTTTATTATAAAAAATAATGAAATCTATAATTTAGAAGGCAGACGGCTTAAAGGTTCTATTAATAATAAAAAAATCCAAATTTATTTTCAAAAATATAATGATATTAATGACGAAATCAGAAATATAAGCATAAATAGAAAATCAGGGAAATATAATTCTACTTATACGATTAAATCACTACTCAATAATCGTTGGGGACAAAGTACCGGTAATTGTTTTATTCAGGATAAACAGGCCACAAAATCGTAAATTTAAAAAGATAAACTTACTGCTATATCTGATTTAGTTGTACTTATTTTTTTATATTTATTACTCCCAAAGATTGTTCATTGGAATAGCAATCATATTTTCTCCAAAAGAAACAACATATTGATACTCCGGCAATAAAAAAACAAGTTGCTAAAGAATACGGAGTGGAAACTGCAGAAAACTTATTAATGTCAAAGCCGAATTCATACTTAAATACGGAATATGCAAAACAATTTCATATT
>CANPZP010000072.1 GCA_947589115.1 Candidatus Gastranaerophilales bacterium
ACTACCTGCGGAGGTGTAATATTCGGATATTTTTCCAATTGCAATCCGAACATTGAAACTAAACCTACCAGTGTTATAAAAATCGATATAACCATCGCAAATCTTGGTTTGGTTATAAAGAAATAAAGATTCTTTTTTGTTTTATTATCTTCCATTTTTCTTCCATTTTTCTATTTATTATTATTATTTTCTTCTTCTTTAGGTGTTTCATTGTCGGTATATGGTTCAGCTTTAACCGTCTGCCCCGGCATATTAACATTTTGAACGCCTTTAGCGATAATAATATCATCAGCACTCAAACCTTCTTCAACCACCCAATTTTTATCAATTTCATCAGAAACTTTAATATTTTTTCTGACTGTCTTATTATTTTCATCTACCGACCACACGTAGTAGCCCTGAGCATCATTTAATGCGGAAGCCTGAGGAACAAGCAGCACCTTTCTGGGTTCTTTTGATTTTACTATAACTTTTACATAATCACCCGGAACTAATAACTCATCCGCATTAACGAATGTAGCTCTTAATGTTATTGTACCTGTTGTTTCATCAACTTCATTGTTTACAAATTCGATTTTCCCTGATTCATTATAAATACTGCCGTCAGCCAGTTGAATTTTAACATCCATATTACTAAAATCGGCAGATGAATCATTTTTTCTAAATTGTAAAAATTCAGAACTTTTCAGATTAAAATATACAAAAACAGGACTAATTCCTATAATTCTTGCCAAAGGTCCGGATTGCGTATTAACTAAATTCCCTTGAGTAATAAGCAATTTACCTATTTTTCCGTCAATAGGGGAAACTATTTTTGTATAGCTTAAATTTAATCTTGCATCCGCCAATTGTGCTTTAGAAGCATCAAGAGCAGCTCTGCTTCTGTTTCTTGTAGCAAGCGCTTCATCATAATATGATTTACTTACATAGTCTTGTTTTACAAGCTCTTGAGCTCTTTGTAATTCTTTTTCGGCATTTATATAAGATGCTTCATTTTGTCTTACATTTGCAGCCGCATTATTAACAGCTATTTGGTATTGATCAGGCTCGATTAAAAACAGTGTTTGTCCTTTTTTTATTTTCTTTCCCTCTTCAAAATAAACTTTTTGAAGCCATCCGTTTATCCTTGCAACAACGTCAACAGCATCCTTAGTACCTATTCTTCCCGCAGATTCGGATTCCGAATATATTTCCTTTTCAATAGGATGCATTGTTTGAACAACTTTTGGTATTCTCATTGCTTTTTTTTGCATTATACCTGATATTACACCCGTTACTTGGTGGTATGCTATAGGAACTATTATTAATACAATTAAAAATAATATCCATCTTGCTTTTTTATTTTTTAAATAACTCATTTTATGTCCTCTTTTGTATTATATTTTAAATTACTTTTAAATTGTTCTACGGCGGAAATTAACAAGTTTCTTCTTTCTTCGCCTAAACTGTCCAATGCTTTATATTCAATTTCTTTCGCTTTTGTTATTACATTTTTAACAAAAGTCTTACCTTCTTTAGTTAATTTAATAAGCTTATTCCTCTTATCAGGATCTAATTCCGTAAGAGGTGCTATAATCCCTTTTTTGTTTAAGTTCTTTATTATTGCATTAACAGTTTGTTTGGGTAAATAAGTATACTGTATAATAATTTTCTGACTGCAATCAGGTATTTCGTAAATAATAGCCAGAACTTTCAAAGCAGCATAAGTAAGCCCGAAAGACTTTGCAAAATCATTATAAAAACCCGAGATTTCCATATGACAGTTAAAGAGCTTTTCTGATTGTTCTTTTAGTTTCAGCTTATCCACGAATTTATCCCCATTAATCGGGACATTAAAATTAAGTCCCATTACGGACTATTATGATATAAAAAAAATATAGTGTCAATTTATTATTGTAAATTAACAAAAAATTAGTATAGTTAAAATTATATTTATTATTTTAGTTTTAATGCTTTTTGAACCGCTTTTAAACTATCAATATAGCAGGAAAGTTCATTATCATCTTTGGCAGAATTCAGAATTTGTACTGCTTTTGAATATAAAGGATTCTTATGAATTTCCGCTTGTTCAAGCTGAAACCCGACTTCGTTAAGTGTTACACCTAAAGCATTTAACAATTTATTAAGGGTAGCATAAGATGGGAAATACTTGCCGTTTTCAACACGGGATAAATGCTTTTCATCAATTTCCGCCTTTTCTGCCAGCGCTTGCTGAGTAAAGCCTTTTGATTTTCTCAGTTCTTTTAATTTTTTACCAAATTCATTATTATTCATATTGCCTCTTTTGTACTATTCTTAACTAAAAATGAAAATATCAACACGATAATTACGGCAATATTTATTAATAATTTTATTAGCACTATTATCACTTTTTTAATTTTTATGTTATTATTAAAAACAAGGTGGAGTATGTACAAATAAATATTTATTTAAATAGTGTATTTAAAAGTATTGTTGTTGCAAACATCACTTTTATGAATAAGAAAAGAGGTAAAAAATGAAAAAGAAAAAAGTGTTAATAGCTGTATTGTTAATGTGTTTTACATTTTCACTTCAAGCATATGCAGCAGGAACACCGCATTTATTTAATCCTGAAGACAGTACAATAAACGGAAGAACAATGACCGATTATAATGGTACAAAAAACGAAAGCAGCAAAAGTGGTGACTATAGCGGTTATGGTGGTGCTATTATGTACAACAAAGATGACACCTCACAAGAAAAAAATCATACTCTAAATAACAATACATTTAGTAATAATAAAACAGCATTTAAAGGTACTACACAAACTTGGGGTGGTGCTATTTATTCAGGTGCTGATATTGATTTGAATATAAACGATTCGATATTTAACAATAATTATGCATATAATGCTGAAGAAACTAAACCAAATACAACTGCTTATGGCGGAGCTATTGCATCAAGCGGAAAACTAACTGTTAATAATTCAAAATTCAGCAATAATTTTACACAAGTACAAAAAGGAACAGGTGCCTATGGTGGTGCTATATTTTCATTTTCAGATGCTTCTATTACAAATACCGAATTTACTTCCAACCACGCAGATGTTGGCGGAGCTGTATTCACGAACAAACAGTTAAGTCTTACGGGTGGTTTATTCACAGACAATAAAGCAACCTATTATGGCGGTGCTATTTATGCAAACGGTAATACTGACATTGACGGTACAAAATTTACGAATAACAAAACAACTACAAGTACTAATACAGGCAGAGGCGGTGCCATACATACCGGTAAGTCAACAAAATTGGATATAAAAAATTCTGAATTTACAGGCAATAGTGCCGGCAATGCAGGTGGTATTTTTGCAGATGACAGCAGCACATTAACTATTACCGATACATCATTCAACAATAATTCCGCAACAGGAAACACAAGCAGCAGTTACGGTAACGGTGGAGCTATTGTAACAAGCGGAGATACAACCATTAAAGGCAGCTCATTTAACGGTAATACTGCAAACAATTTTGGCGGCGCCGTATTTCAAAATAAGGGTACAAACGGCAAATTAACGGTAGAAAATTCTTCATTCACCTCTAATAAAGCAGCTGCTGCGGGGGCTATTGTAACAAGTGCACAGACGAGTATTAAAGATTCAAACTTTAACTCAAATGCTGCAACAAACGGTCTTGGCGGTGCTATATTTAATAACACCACTGACGGGGCGGAAGTTGCCGCAGAAAACACGAATTTTTCAAATAACACTGCTTTAAGAGGCGGCGGTATATATGGTGCAGCAGGTTCTTCGACAAGTGTTTCAGGCGGTAAATTCAGCGGTAACACAGCAACAGGAAGAGTGGATAAAAGCGGAAATCCCTTATACGGTCAGGGCGGTGCTATATTTACCGACAGAAACAGTAATGAATTAAATGTTCAAGGTGCTGTTTTTGACGGTAACACGGCTGAAAATGAAGGCGGTGCAATCTGGTCAGGTCATACAACAGTTGTTGAAAATTCAGTATTTAAAAATAATAAAACAACAGGAACAAATTTGAGTGATACCCCCGATTTTCAAAAGGATTCTGAAGGTGGAGGCGCTATATTTGTCGGCAGCAACTCTGACACAGTCATTGATAATTCACAATTTATCGGCAATTCATCCGCTACAACGGGCGGAGCTATTGCAACACGTTCCAATGCTGACCCTGAGGGAGATACTTCATCCCTGCAAGTTCACGGAAGCAATTTTAGCGGTAACAGCGCAGTTAAAAACGGAGGTGCTATAGCATCTTACGTTGATGCAGACATTACTGATACAAGCTTTACAGGTAACAGTGCCGGAGATAAAGGCGGTGCCGTTTGGGCTAATAATAATTTGAGCATTCAAGCAAAAGATAAGGACATAGTATTTAGCGGCAACTCAGCAGCCAATGGCGGCGACATATTCATGGACAATCTCAAAATTGGTGATAAAAAAAAGAAAATTGGCGAATTAAAATTCACCTCCAATGATGAAAGAAATATTACAATTGCTGACGGTATTTCGGGAGCTGAGCAGTATAAAGTTACAAAAGATGGTAAAGGTACCCTTACGTTCAATGGAGAAATTAAAAATGCCGATATGACTGTTTTGACAGGTACACTTCATTTAGCGGAAGGTAATTCACTAAATAATTCAAATATTACCATGAATGATGGGACTACACTTGATACATCGGATAACGCATTTACATCATACGGTGATAAAATTAAAATCCAAGACAATGCAAATATATCTTTAAAAACTGATATTAGCTCTGCAACAGGAAAATCTGATTCTTTTGAAGGTATTACAAAAGGCAATATAACTCTTACCGATTTTAACCCTATTGGCGATACTTTGGTAAGTTCAGGTTCAATTACTTTAGAAGAACTTAAAAAATCTTTAGGCATAGGTAATGAAGCAGAGTTAAGTTTAGGTGAAGATGCACAAAAAGACCATATATTCCTGTCACCTCTAAGATACTTAAATGCAAAAGCAGATGGTAACGGGATTTCATTCGGGCCCACGGGTAACAGCTATAAAGACTTTAACCCCGCTGTCATGGCAGCACCCGTTGCAGCTCAAATAGGCGGATATTTAAACCAGTTAAATTCTTACGATGAAGCCTTCCGTAATATGGATATGTACATGTTAATGACTAAATCTCAAAGACAAGCATTAAAGAATAGAAACAAATATGCTGCCGCTGACTCTAACCTCGTTTTTGATCCCACAAGTACACCATACGAAAACACATCAGCTTGGTTTAGACCATACGCTACTTTTGAAAACGTTGAACTAAAAGGAGGCCCTAAAGTATCAAATGTAGCTTGGGGTTCATTCTTCGGTGCTGATAGTGAACTTATTGATTTGGGTCACGGATGGGACGGTATGTTTGGTGCATATGTAGGTTACAACGGATCACATCAGGCATATGACGGTGTTGGTATCTATCAAAACGGTGCTACATTAGGGTTAGTAGGTATGGCATATAAAGATAACTACTTCGCAGGTTTAACAGCTAACGTTGGTTCTAATATAGCTAATGCAGATACATTATACGGAAGTGATGATTTTACATTATTAATGTCAGGAGTTGCAGCTAAGACAGGGTATAACTGGGAACTCGCTGACGGTAAATTTATTATCCAGCCTAACTATATGATGTCATATTCATTTGTTAATACATTTGATTATACAACCTCCTCAGGGATAAGAGTAAACGGTGACCCGTTGCATGCTATAGCATTTGAACCGGGAGTTAAATTTATCGGAAACTTAAATAACGGTTGGCAGCCTTATGCAGGAGTTAGTGTAGTATGGAATATTTTAGATAAAACACAATTCCAAGCAAGTGATGCTACTTTACCCGAGTTAAGTGTAAAACCGTTTGTTAAATACGGAGTAGG
>CANPZP010000073.1 GCA_947589115.1 Candidatus Gastranaerophilales bacterium
TTAACCAGAAAAGTACAGGGTAACGGATTGGGACTTTATATAACAAAAACCTTGGTTGAAAAAATGAAAGGGGAAATAGAAGTTGACAGCTTGGAAAATAAGGGGAGTGAATTTAGAATAATATTCACCTGCGCAAGTCCGGAGGATAACGGATTAAATAAAATAAAATAAAAGAGAAAAATATGTTAGTAAAAGTAGTTTTGATAATAGACAAGAGAAAAGAACAGTCAACAAAATATAAAAAGATATTAGAAAATGCCGATATAACGGTATTTCTTGCTTCGGATTTTGCACATGCTCTGGGAGTAATAAATTCTTTTGAACCTGATTTAATATTAATTTCCGACAGTTTAGATATAGATGTAAAAAAAGCTATAGAGCAGATAAGAATTTTAACATATAATACACGCCCTGCAATAGTTGCATTATCAAAATCTAATCATATTCAGGATAAGATTGATATACTTGATTCCGGAGCTGACGATTTTTTGAGTGAACCTATTAATCAAGAGGAATTTAAAGCAAGAATCAGCGCACATTTAAGAAGAAATTTAGAAAATTGTTTTTCAGAAAAAACAATGCTGTTCGATTCTAAAGTTACCTATAAAATGATAAAAAGAAATTTAAATAAAAATGAAGAATGGGCAATAATGCTTATTGATATAGATAATTTAGAATTTTATAAGGAATTGTACGGTGAATTAGCGGCGGATAAATTATTGCAAACGTATAGCGCCATAATAAAATCAAGTATAGAAACTTCCGATTATTTAGGTCAGCTCACCTCTGAAAATTTTGTTGTCATAACAAATAGTGAAAGAGCGGAAAAAGTAGCAAATTATCTTGTGTATGCCTTTGACACTGTTGTTTCAAAGTTTTATTCACAAGCAGATGCAAAAAGAGGATTTATGTTCTTACACGGTGATGATTCGGCGGAAGATAAAATAAATCTTGTATCAACGAGTATAGGTGTAATCTCAAATAAGTTTAAGAGATATGCCGATATCAAACAGGTAATAAACTCATTAATATCTACACATAAACTGGCAAAATATAAAACAGGTTCAATGTACGTGGTTGAACGTCCTGAAATAAAAGCCGAAAATGCTGTCGAACGAAAAGAAGAAAATAATAATATATTAATAATGGAGCCTGATGAAGCATTATCAGTTTTATTGGAAGCTACCGCAAGACTTCAGGGGTATAATGTTAAAATTATTAATGAATTTGAAGATATTTTTTATTCTCTCAATGATTTTTCACCCGCTGTTATTATACTGGATGCAGGTGATTCCGAAACATTGAAAGGGTTGGATATTTGCAGAAAATTAAAATTCGATACTGAAAATTTAAAATCGAATATAATATTTACAACAACTGTTCATGATAAAGAAATGGTATTGAATGCCGGAGCGGATTTATATTTGCCTAAGCCTTATGAACTTTCTGTTATGTTTGGTTGGATAAAAAAATTTAGAGATAATTATAATGAATAAGGAGATTTTTTATGCAGGTCAAAATTGAGAATAAGTCTATTTTAGATATAGATTCGGATGTAATTATAGTAAATTTATTTGAAGGGGTAAAAATTCCCGGGGGAGTTACCGGAATAGTTGATTGTGAATATAATAAAATTATTTCGGAATATGTTGTGGGAGAAGAAAAATTTGAAGGAAAATATCCCGAAATATATGTACTTCCCGTCCCTGAAAAGAATAAAAAAATAGTAATAGCCGGGTTAGGGAAACAAGAAGATTTTACTTGCTCCAAAATAAGAGATTTAACCGCCAAAATAGTAAGAACATTAAATACAAATGAAAAAAATAAGAAAGTTGTATCAATTTTGCATGGAGCAGGGATTGGAGGAATATGTCCGAAATGCGCGGCTCAAATGATTACGGAAGGTGCAATTTCAGGTATTTATTCTTTTGATAAATACAAATCCGTAAAGAAAGCTATTAATATAGAAGAATTTATTATTGCAGAAACAGATGAAGAAAAATATCAAAAAGCAAAAAAAGGAGTGGAACTTGGAAATATAGTTGCAAATTCCGTAAATATGGCAAGAGATTTAATAAATGAATCCTCCCAATACCTTTATCCCGAAACACTTGCAAATTTTGCAAAAGAAAATTCCGGAGTTAAAACTGAAATATTTAATAAAGAGCAAATAAAAGAAATGAAAATGAATGCATTTTTGGCGGTAGGTCAAGGAAGTGTTCATGAACCTAAATTAATACATATGGAATATAAACCTGAAAATCCGAAGAAAAAAATAGCAATAGTGGGAAAAGGGATTACATTTGATGCGGGAGGATTGGATTTAAAACCGCCGTCATCAATGTTAACAATGCGAGATGATATGTCGGGTGCGGCAGCTGTTATATCCGTAATGAATGCAATATCAAAAATAAAACCGGATGTTGAAGTTCATGCAATAGTTGCGGCGTGCGAGAATATGCCTTCAGGCAGTGCTTATAAACCGGGAGATGTAATTATTTCAAAAACGGGAAGAAGTATTGAAATAGATAATACGGATGCGGAAGGAAGAGTGACACTTGCAGATGCATTAGCTTATGCTGAAGAATTTTCACCGGATGAAATAATAGATATTGCTACATTAACAGGTGCTTGTATGGTGGCTCTGGGTACTGTTGCCAGCGGTATTATGGGTAATAATGATGAAAATATAAAGAAATTTATAGAAATTTCAAAGAAAGCAGGTGAAAAATTCTGGCAGTTACCTATGGATGAAGAATATGCAGACTCTTTAAAAAGTGATATAGCTGATACAAAAAATACAGGCGGAAGAATGGGCGGAGCTTCTGCTGCAGGTGTATTTTTATCTAAATTTATAACAAAAACTCCTTGGATGCATCTTGATATTGCAGGTACCGCATTCTTGGAAAAACCAAATTCTGAAGGTATTAAAGGCGGTGTTGGTGTTGGTATCAGGTCAATAGTAAAATATATTTTGTCTTTTAATTAATATAAATTTTTATTTATTAAATTCTATAAAAGGGATTGCATTATATTGCAGTCCCTCTTTTCATGCCGAAATACTTTCATGGCATGCAAAAGCGCCTTGTTAACTTTTGTAAACATGAATAAAATCATGGGCAATTATGCCTAAAAAAAATACTTTATGTATTTACGTAGGATTAATTAGAGAGATAAAAATATGAACGTAAGTCAATCTATCAGAACAGATTTTATGACATATCTGCAAGACTCTAAAAATATTGATTTAAGCACTATTGATACAAGCGGCGACAGTATTTTCTTCAGATATGCAGGTCAGTTTAGAAATTATATAACCGAAAATCTTAATTCTGATGCATCTATCTTCTCAATGAGCATCAATGATATATTGGATATGGATGTTCAAAACGGCAGAATTGTTGATCCTGAAAAAGAACAAGTTGGTGATTCTTTTGAATCTACAACTGATGTTGAAAATGAAAATGAATATGAATATGGTGAACAGCTGACAGAAAATGAAGGTGAAGCAGTTGAAAGCCAATTTAATCCTGATAATTATGAATTAAGTGATGCGGAAATGATGCCCATGGATGGTATCGCAACAGCAGAAGGTATCGAAAATACAGAAGGTATCGAAGCTGTAGAAGGTATCGCAGCTACAGAAGATATCGCAGCTACAGAAGGTATCGCAGATATAGAAGGTGTTGCAGCAATAGCTGAAGAGGCAGTAACAGAAGAAGGAGAAGCAGCTCAAGTTCTTCCGGTTGTTGATAATATGCAAAATTTATTCGGCGACCAAACAGATTTGAACGGATTAACTTCGGAAGAATTTCTCCCCGGATTGATAAATGAAATGCTTTCAATGGAAGACGTAAAAAGCGTAGTTGACCTTGACGGCAGTAATGATATAAGTGACGAAGAATTTGCTTCATTTATAAATACAATAAAAGAATATGATCAAGACGGTGATAAGTTATCTTTAGATGATTTATTAATCGCAATGGAAACAATAAATAACGGTGCTATAGAATTAAAATCCGTAGAAGAACTGGAAGAAGAAAAAGCTAAAGAATCTGAAACAGTGGAAAGTGCTGAAACATTAGAATCAGTTGATAAAAATACAAAAAAAGGAGCAGGTGCTGCACCTACATATTCAGATTCCGGAGCAACAGGTTCGGCAGGCGGTTCTTCAGGTGCAGGTGGTGCAGGTTCAGCAGGCGGAGCAGGCTCAGCAGGCGCAGGTTCCGTAGTTGATTCTAATTCTCCTAAAATTTCAAGCAGTGCTGACGGTAAAACATCCAAAGAACTTAAAAAAGAATTAGATACTGAAAAGAAAAATGTTGAAAAAAATAAAAAGGAATTGTCCGAAATACAAAACGGAACAAATAAAGACTTAAAGAAAAAAGAAAAAGAATCAAAAGATGCTTATAAAAGCTTCCAAGAAGCACTCAAAAAAGAGGGGCAGGAAGGTCAGAAAAAAGCTGAAGAATATGACAAATTAAAAACCGGCATTGATGAACAAGAAGATATAATAGCTAAAAATGAATGTACAAAAGCAGAAAGTGAAGCATCAAAATCTGAAGCCGAATCACAATATCAATCAATGGGTGACAGAGTTGCGACTTTAGAAGCTCAAAAAGGTGAACTTGAAGCAGCTCAATCCAAGACACAAGACGGTAAAAGTTCAGATATAAGTTCAAAAATTACTGCTATAGAAAAAGAGATTGAGGCGGCTAAAACAGAACAAGACAAGGCTGATGAATCACGCAAAGAACAAGATACAAATATCCAAAATGCTGATGAAGCCATAAATAAAGCTAAAACTGAAAAGGAAAATTTACAAAAAGAATTAGAAATCGTTGAAAAAGAAATAAGCGAAAAATATCCTCAAGTTCAACAATTAATGCAGGATTATAAAACAAAAGAAAAAGATTATGAAGACAGCAGAACTCAATCAATAGAAACTGCAAAAAGTAACTTAAAAACTTCTCAGGATAAAGTTAATGATATTCAGGCAAAATATGAAGCAGCCGTAACACAAGAAAAACAAAGAGAATTTGGTGCAGGCAGTGCGGATGATTTAATAAAATTTGCCGAACAATTCTTGGGTTGTAACGAGGCAGACGGAAGTGCTGATAAGTTTATATCTAAATACGGATACACATCATCAACTCCTTGGTGCGCAGCATTTGTTGAATATTGTTTGGAAAATTCCGGCATAGAAATACCTTCTTGGTATAAAGGAGTAGAAAATAAAATATACTGTCCTTCAGTATACAGCCAAGCAAAAGCATCAGGTGCTGTAATCGATGCAAGTCAAGTTAAAAGCGGTGATATAGTATTATTCGACTGGGGCGGCGACGGTGTTAAAGATCATATCGGTTTAGTTGTCGGCGTTGAAAACGGAAAAGTAATTACTATAGAAGGTAACTCTTCTGACAGTGTTCGTAAAAAAGAATACGATATAAACAGTTCATCATTAACATATTGTAAAGTTGCATAATAAATTAATAAAATAAAAAAGAGCCTTTTTAATAAAAGGCTCTTTTT
>CANPZP010000074.1 GCA_947589115.1 Candidatus Gastranaerophilales bacterium
TGAAAAGACAAAAAATATTGTTATTATTAAATCCCCCCCCGATGCATTCCTAAAACCCTTGCTGTGTCTGGGAAAAAACCATGTTTACATTTCTTAATAACAGTAATTTTACCGTAGAATCATGAAGAAATATTTTGAATAATACGAAACTCAAAGTAAATAGACTTATATAATTAACTTGCAAATATTTTTTGCGGATATAAAATAAGATTATAGCGGTATCGTCTAGGGGTCAGGATAGCAGATTCTCATTCTGTTGACACGGGTTCAAATCCCGTTACCGCCGTATTTTATTAATTAACGGTTTAGTTATGCTGCTGAGTATATTTTTTCTTATAATTGGTTTAATTTTATTATCAAAAGGGGCGGATGTATTTATTGACGGTGCAAGTAATCTTGCATTAAAGTTCAAAATACCGTCGATTATTATAGGATTAACAATAGTTGCAATGGGAACGAGTGCTCCCGAGGCGGCTGTGAGCATCAGTTCTGCGCTTAAAGGTGCTAACGGAGTTGTTATAGGAAATATAATAGGTAGTAATATTGCGAATATATTATTAATCTTAGGTTCGGCTTCATTAGTTACAAATCTTGTTATTCAGAAGAATACAATAAAGTATGAAATACCGTTTGTATTATTCATATCAATTATGCTTTGTGTAATGGGGTATTGCTTTAATGGCATTTCAAGGCTTGGTTCAATTGTTTTACTTATATTTTTTATAATATTTTTCATATATTTATTCAGGATTTCAAAAGAATCTGATAAATACGAGGTAAAAACAAGGTCTATAGGAATTATAAAAATAATATTTTTCATACTCGGAGGTTTAACGGCTTTGGTATACGGAAGTGATTTAACTGTTAATTCCGCAATTGATATAGCTCACAGACTGCATATTTCCGATAGAATAATCGGGTTAACAATTGTGGCAATAGGTACAAGCCTTCCCGAATTGATTACATGTGTTGTTGCCGCATTAAAAAAACAATCTGACCTTGCCGTCGGCAATATTATCGGCTCAAATATATTTAATATATTGTTTGTTTTGGGATTAACAGGTTTGATTCAGCCTATTGAGTTTAATAAGGCTTTTTTGTTTGACGGCTTAATTTCAATAGTATCAATAATTCTTTTATATTTATTTACTTTTAAAAAAGCAGTACTTAAAAAATCTTATGGAATTTGCTTTTTATTATTATATTTTGCATATTTAACATACTTAATTTTTAAATAAGTTTTTCAAATTAAGTTTCGGTAAATAATACTCTAAACGTGAATTAATTATCTATAGTAATTTACTTATGCAGAGTTTAATATATTTTTGTTTAAGAAAGGAATTATGTATGAATAAATTATTTATGATTGGTGCCATGATAGGTATAGGTATTGGTGTAGCAAAATTTATTAAAAATAATAAGAAAGCCAATATGCAAGAAACCCAAGAACAGCCAAGTGCGAACTAAAAGGCGGGTATTTTCCCGTCTTTTTTAGTTTTTAAAATTAAAAAAATTAGTTTCGGGAACATCTAATACACGGCTTAAAGAAAATAATAAATCTATACTCATATTTTTCTTAGCTGTTTCGACTTTAGCAAGATGTTCTCTTGTTATGTTAAGCTTCTCAGCTAATAATTGTTGAGTAAGTTTTTTCTCTTTTCTATATTTGGCTATATTTCTGCCAAGTAATTTTCTTTTTCCTTCATGGTTTAACATAAATACAATTGTGAATTAAACAGTCACATTTGTATGTAGCCTATGTGGGAACAATTTTGTATTTCCTTGTAAATAAAGGTTTTTCCGCTTATTCTAATGTTTTAGATTGTCAAAGAGCTTGAATACATATTCTCAAATGTTTTTACAGGAAGAAATTGGCTTTTTGTAATTTATTCTCCTAAAAGGTAAATAGGGAGGTTGTATTTTTCTGCGAAATCAAGATATTCTTGAGGGATTTCATCTATTGAATCAACCTTTGCAACAAAAGCATTAACTTTAGGATTGTATAAATTAGCTTCGTTTTGTTCTTCTGAAATCATTGAATCTTGTGCTGTTTGTATAGCTTCTTTGATTTTTGAACCTTGTATGGATTTGTCGCCAAAGGTATACATTTCATTATCTTTTATTTGAGATAAGTGTTTGAATGCAGCAAATTGTTCAAAAAGTTCTGTATATTCATCATCTGAGAGATTTAATTCCGCTTTAATAATTTGAGGTATATTATTTCTATAATCTGATAAATAACTCTCTTTTCCCGTAATTATTTCAGAAAATATATTAAAGTCTTTTCCGTATCCAGAACCTTGA
Organism: Candidatus Gastranaerophilales bacterium; assembly: GCA_947589115.1. Lineage (GTDB taxonomy): Bacteria > Cyanobacteriota > Vampirovibrionia > Gastranaerophilales > Gastranaerophilaceae > Avigastranaerophilus. The sequence continues at coordinate 2,305 of CANPZP010000074.1, forward strand.
TTTTCAGCCGCAATATTTGCAATATTAATATTTTCAGCTTCAAGACTTACCCCGAATTTCTGTTCCCAATAAGTCGGCTTATGTTCTAATGATATTTCAGAAGCACATAAGAAGCTGCCTTGAGCCACATCAGAAAGATGCATAACCGTATCTAAATTTTTATCATCTGCCATATGTATAAATAATCTTAAATTATCTTTAGTTGTTCCGGGTTCAAAACCGACTTTTGAAAGGTCATCAGGAGTAGATTGTTTTGTAAAGTCAATAACTTTATATTTTTTACCGTTATATTCAACATCCGGGATTAAATTTTCTTTAATAATTTTGTTGGTAAAAACTAACTGACCTGAAGAGTTAATCTTATTAAGTGAATCAACAACGGGTTGCTGTCTTTCAACATCAAGACTGCTTTTTAATTCCTGCCAAAAATCATCAGAAACTCCTTTAAGGTCAGATTCTGCCATAATTTTTGCAATAGTATAATCATCTTTATGTCTGAATAAACTTGCTGTGTAATCCGGAGTTAAAGTGTCTGTATTGTACTCTTCAATCCAATGATGATTTTTAACTAGTTCAAAAACTCTGTCTTTAATGTTTTCGCTGAAAGGTAATTTTTCCAAAAGATTTCTGACATAGAAAGCGGAAGCTTCAGGATGTGCTTTATCAACAACACCCTCTGATTTTGCAATATCATGGAAAACGGTTGCGAGTTTAAGGCAGGTTTTATCCGTATCTGATAAATCATTGAAAGCATCATTGGAAACAGCTTCTTTAAGGACTTGAAGTATGTGAGCATCAACGGATAAATTATGTGTTTCATGCTGTTTTTTACCTATAACGTTAATAAATTCAGGGAAACCTTCAATAAGAGAATTAAGTACTGAATCTAACTCATTATCACCGGTTTCAATTTTATTATTTTTTATGAACTTTGTGGCACAATCCAGAAGTTCTTTTTCAGCAGTATTTTCAGGTGTAATATCTAAATTAATAATTCCGTCATAACCTGTAATATTACCATTTTTATCTTTAATTATTTCAATACCTAATTTTTTAAATAAAGCAATTTGTTCATCATTAGAAGGATAACTTTTTATAATATTAGAAATATCGGATAAAAAGTCGGTTCTGTTATATTCAAGAGGGATACCTTCACTAAATTTGGTAAAATCAGTATTACCTAAAATAGTTTCAATATTGCTGTTATTGGCAAGAAAACCTTTAGAGAATGATTTTATGGCATCATCAGAAACTTCGGTAGGAGTAATTGTATGATGAAGATTATCATAAATGTTGTTTAACATTGTATCGTAATCTAAAGACTTTAATTTATTTATTGCATCTTTTTGGACATCATTCATATCTTCAGTTATTGTTAAATTATCAATTGTGTCTTTTACGGACAAAACAGAATTTTTCATAGCCATTATTTCTTTAAAAGAACATGAAGATAAGTCAAAATCTTCTTTGTTTAATTTTATAATTGATATTATATCATCCTCTGTAATATATACTTTTGTGTCATTAAACATTCTAACAAGCTCTATATCTTTTTTATTAAATGTAGAACAATAGTGTTGAGCAAAATCTTCATTAGAGCAGACTTCAAAAAGAGCATTTTTATTATTAATAGCTTTTTGTACCTGAGAATTATCCGTTGTGATTAGAGCATTTTCACATGCATAATACTCATTAAATCCAGCATCTTTAAATATTTTTGCTCTTTCTAAACTATTAGAATCTACCTTCGTGGCATAGTAGTTAGCACTTTCCTTTGCAAATTTTGCTTCCAGCATAGCATTTTTATTATTAATGATTTTTTGCATTTGAGTTTCATCAGTTATGCTTCTGGCATAGTAACATGCATAAAAATCATCAAATCCTGCATTTTTAAATATTTTTGCTCTTTCAAAGCTATCAGTATCTAATAATGCAGCATATTGGCATGCAATATCCTTCTTAAAACCCGCTTTAATCATAGTATCTTTTTGATTGATAACTTTTTGTATTTGAGTATCATTCTTTATATTTGCAGAAACTACACATGCATTATCTTCATCAAATCCCGCATTTTTAAGTTTTATTGCTCTTTTTATTTCACAGTCTAAATTTTTTATTTGGGCAGTTCCTACTGAGCGATGATTCATTACAGCATATTTGATTGCAGTTTCATCACTAAATCCTTCATATTTGACTTGAACTAGTCTTTCTATATCAGAAGTGTTAAACATACAAGCATTAATAATTTCAAATGCATTATAATCACTTACTTTAGCTTCTTTAAGTTTTGCGAGATGTGTAATCTGTTCATCATTATATTTCTTGAGTGATTGTTCTATGTAATCTGTAGACATTCCGTGTTTAACAAGAGTAACGATGTTATCTATTTGTGTTTCATTAAATTCAGTTACCCAATTAATTGCCTTATCGGATTCTATTTCCATATCCAATAGTTTAGACAAATTATCAACTTGACTTGTATCAAAATTAGCTTTTATAAGCTTGTAAAAACTATATTGTTCTAATTTTTTATCTTTAACTAACTGTTGTAATGGTTCATTAGTATATATTTCACATGCTTTATTATATATTTCTTCCGTATCAACATAGGATTTTAAATCGCATGACCTTACACCTTTGTTATATAAATCAACTGCTCTTGCAAATTTTTCTTCGCTGTCTAAAACGGCAAAATCATAAAAAGTTCCGGTATCACATATAAAACCTTTATTGCTTAAATCAATTAATTCAGAAAACCTATTATCATCAGCATTCTTTACAATTTCTAAAAGCTTGTAACTACTTTTATACTCATCACTATTGAAAGTTTTTATTAATTCATCTAATTTATTGAACTGATTTTCATCAAGATTGGCTAATCCAATGATAGAATCAGCACTGGAGTAATATATTTTATCTCCATATTTATTGAATAAATCATCAACTTTCTTAATTTGCTCATCATCAGTCAACATGGATAAAAATTTACTTTTTTCATTAGAATCATATAAATCACATAAATAAGATGAATTTTCTATTGATTTTAAGGTTTCTTCGGGTGTTTTAATAACTTTATCTGTTT
>CANPZP010000075.1 GCA_947589115.1 Candidatus Gastranaerophilales bacterium
ATGTATGAAGCACGCCGCCAGCGTTCATCCTGAGCCAGGATCAAACTCTCCATTGTCAGAAAAGTTTATGTCCATCAAGAACATTAACCAATTTGCTCCTGTGAGTTTTCTTACGAAAACTCTTACGTCGCTATATTATGTTTCGAAACCTGCCTGCCTTGCTCAACGCAAGTCAGCCCGCTTCTTCACATCGGCTAACGCTCTCTGCTCGACTTCATTTTATTTTGTCCGTTTCATTTTTTTCAAAATCAACAGGTATTTATCGTCTTCAGCTATTCTGTTTTCAATGTTCTATTTTTTACATTTAAAAGTCAGCAAAATTTAACCATTCGTCTTATTCCACATTCCTTTTAAATTTATCAGTCACTTGGTTTAGCGACATTTCTTATAATAACACCTCATTTTTTATTGTCAAGAACTTTTTTTAATTTTTTGAGGCGCAAAGATTAGTCTCACCAATTACACCTTTCTTGGTGTCTTTTCATTTGCTTCAAGCTTAACTCATAATCTGAACTTCAGCAGGTTTTGAATTTTTACCTTTGTTCCCTCAGCTCTCAGCTCCGTGGCAAATTCCACGTTTATAAATGTAAATCAAACAAAAATTTAAGTCAACACATGTTTTTTATATTTTTTTACTTTTTTTAAAAAAATTTTCCGTATTTTCTTGTTTTCCAGTATTGATAACCTTTTTAAGCTTTCATAAAACTTAATAATTTGCAGATTTTATCTGTATATTATATTATATTTAATTAGATTATTTTAATAAGGATTATTATATGGCTAGAATTGTTAGACCGACATGGGCAATAAGATGCATACAATCAGGATGTAAATGCTTATTTGAAGTAGCTGTTGTTGAAAACGGTAAACAGCAGGAGGTTATTTGTCCTAATTGCGGCGAACATTACGTTTACCCGATTATTGAGGAAAATAATCAAGAAGAATAATGTTCTTTTACGATACAAACAAACGATACAACCGTTTCAGCGACCATCTCAGAAATTTATACGGCGTCAAGGTATATAAAGTTACCTTGGACGCCGGTTTTACATGCCCCAACCGTGACGGAACAATTTCCAATGAAGGTTGTATTTTTTGTGACGGAGGAGGCAGTTTCTCGCAGTTATATCCTAATAACATATCTGTCAAGGAACAACTGGATTTAGGTATTACATTATCTAAAGACAAATATAAAGCAAAAAAGTTCCTCGCTTATTTTCAAGCTTATACTAATACTTATAAACCGGTTAAAGAGCTTGAATCTATTTATTCTCAAGCGCTTTCACATGAAGATGTTATTGGCATGTCCATAGGAACCAGACCCGATTGTGTGGATGATGAAAAGCTCGATTTAATTGCCTCTTATACAAAAAATCATTATGTTTGGCTTGAATACGGACTTCAAAGTATTCATGAAAAGTCTTTAAAATTTATTAACAGAGGGCATTCGTTTGAAACTTTTTGTCATGCGCTTAAGGAAACTCAAAAAAGAAATATTAACGCATGCGCACATGTTATTTTAGGGCTGCCTAACGAAACAAGAGAGGACATGCTGGAAACTGCCAAAACACTTGGTAATTTAGGAGTAAATGGGGTTAAAATTCACCTTTTGTGTGTTTTAAATAATACCCGCCTCACAAAATTATATTTTCAAGGGAAAATACCCATGATGGAAGAGGATGAATATGTTGAAACCGTTTGTGATTTTCTGGAATTACTTCCGAAAGATGTCACCATCCACAGACTTGCGGGTAACGGACTTAAGCCTAACATGCTTGCTCCCGCATGGTTAAGCAAAAAATTTGTAGTATTGAATAAAATTGATAAACTTTTAGAAAAGAGAAATTCATTTCAAGGCGCTAAACTGTTGAATTAATTTACATGCCTATCGGGAAATAATTTTTTATATCATTATAAATAGAGATTTTTCCCTTTTTATAAAATATTTATTCCGGATTTTTAATATTTTCGAGATTATCGGGAATAACAATATATTTACCGATAGTTTTCAAATGAGTTCTGTATTTAATTTTTTCTTCAAAACTCATGCTTTGCATTTTTTCTTCATCTTCAGGATAAAATTTAATTTTATTTACTTTAAATATAAGATTATCATTACTGCCGGAAGATGAATCAGTCTTTCTAAATTTATCTGAATCAGGCATTTTTTCTCCTTTCCAACCTCTGATAATAAGATGTTTATATTGTTGAGTTTCTCCTGTATTTTGCTTTTTAATATTAATGTCTTTAGGATTTATTGAATCCATTATTACCTCTTTTCTATTAATCATAATATTATTTTTTTGGTTGTACAATGACTCCTTTTAACAGCCATTTCTTATGGTCATGGTCATATTCTATACCTGTAATTTCAATTCGAGAATTCCTTTGTATAACATATTCCATCTCATAGCCAAAAATCCCTGTTGGATTACATCCTTCAACATAAATACCTTTTGTTCCTTTAGGAACATCAATTTCCCAGTTTATAGGTGTTTTGTAATTAAAGCTGCCGGATTCCAAAACAGATGTAGACATAAATCTATCTTGAGTTGCTTTAATTTCGTTTGAAGATATCAAATCCATAACATATTCAATATCTTTTTGATTCGGATTGTCAGCTATAGATTCTAAAAGTTCTCCCAGCTTTATGGAATTACCTTCGGCATCTTGAACTATTGCACTGTTAAGAACACCGTAATCTTCTCCTCTGTACACTTTTATGTCCGAATTAACAGGATATTTATCAAGAATTTTTTCCAAATCTTCTAATTCTAACTCAACGAAGTCATTTTGACTTTCCATTTTGTATTTCTTGATTATATCTAAATCCTGACCATCTATTTTATTTTGTATAGGCTGAAATATAACATCCAATGTTTCGGGTGGTAAATCATCCATATAATTTATAGTACTTCCGTTAGCTAAACAATTATAATATTTTGTAAATTCCGACGGATTTGAGATGAATAAGTCTGAATATTTACCGTCACAAATATTGATAAATTTAGTCATAGTTTCTATATCGTTATTAGGAGAGAGATTATTTTCCTTCAGCATTTCTTCTACATACTGAGTTGACAGTTGTCTTTTAGGCTTAATTGTATCTGAAATATCAATAGAAGAATCGGTATTTAATGCGGCAGATTTTATCCCTTTTAAATATTCAGGGTCCATTACCTTATTATAGTCTGCGCTGTCTGCTTCTAAGGAAGATAAAAAGTCTTTTAAAAACTCTTTTCTTTTAAGAAGTACATCCGTATAGCCTTCCATTCCTTGTTCTTCAATAACAGCTTTGACCGCCTCATCATCAAGGTCAACAACTCTATGTAAAGAAGCTATTAAGTCGCCTTTTGTCATTTTGCTATATAAAAAGTTTCCGGCAGGATTATATTTTGAATCAATTAATGTAGTCATTTCTTCAACAACATTATCAAAATCTTTTAGTTTACCTTGAGCTCTAAAATCTAATGAACCTCCGGCATCAATTCTATATATATTTTTTCCGTTAGTCATAGCGTTTCCGCTTTCTACGGCATCCCGGTTTCCAAGCCATGCATCAACTGCAAAACCTTGTGCTAATTCATGTGAAGGTTCTTTTACGTTACTTAAATTCGGTACATATTTACTTATAAGTCCTTGAGCTGCCTCAGTGTCATTAATTATAGACAGTTCAGGAACATCAATACCGGCAAGTTCATATAACTTGGATGTAAGAATTTCAGCTTGTGGTTGTGTGTATCCAAAAGTTCCTTCTAAAGTTTTTTGCGGAAATTTAGCATAGTATAAATCGCCGGTTTCATTATTTTGAACATAATAACCGGGATTGCTTCCCTCTTGACTTTCTCTAAATATTTTAAAACTTTTATCCCCGTTATCAGTTGCAAATGTTTTTACATCAGTTTGATAACTTTCTAAATCAGAAATTTTTTGTTGTGCTGCTTTTTCATAATTAATACTTTGTATGTTATCTTTAGCAATGCTTACTGAAGCTCCTTCATTTACTCCTTTATTATATTTTTCTATTGCTATTTTTAATTCTGATTCATCCATTTCCAGAGCATATTTTAAAGCAGCATAATTCTCAAATCCAGCATCTTTAAGTTGTATTGCTTTATTCAAAGATTCTTTATCCGTTAAAATTATCAATAAATCTTCTGCTGCACCTACATGGAATCCTGCTTCAATCACTTCATTTCTTTGGTTTATAAGCATTTGTATCCGATTATCGTCAGTTATATTTATAGCATGTTCACAAGAAATTTGTTCGTTAAATCCTGCACATACGAGTTTTTTTGCTCTCTCTATACCGTCAGAATCTAATCTTGGGGCATATTCGCATGCATTATCACTGTTAAATCCTATTTTTTTAAGTTCTATTGCTCTTTCTATAGTATCAGAATCTAATCGTTGAGCAAAGTGGCATGCATAACGACTATCAAACCCTCCATTTTTAAGTTTTATTGCTCTTTCTATACCATCAGAATCTAATTTTTCAGCATAGTCTAATGCACAACTATCTCCCATTCCCGCTTCTTTAAGTTTTACAAGATTTGTAATCTGTTCATCATTAAAATCATGTATTGCTTCTTCTATGTTAGATTCTGACATGCCGTTTTTTGCAAGATTTGCTGCATTATCTATTTGTGTCTCATTAAATTCATTTACCCATTTCATTGCCTTAGATTGTTCTATTCCCATATCTGTTAGTTTAGACAAATTATCAGATTGATTTACAGCAAAATTATTTTCTTTGGGTGTAATATTTTTAGCTTCCGCCTTACTAATATCATCAACTGAATGAGGCGGCTCTATATTATTTTCACTCTTAACAGGTAATGCAGCGTCGGCAGGTTTTTCTGCCGCTGTTTCGGTAATATTGTCAGGAACCTTATCCTTGCTTAAACCGCTGTCTAATGAAGATACATCGTTGTTGAGTTTTGTTGTATTTAAGTCGTCTGCTGAGGAAGCTGAATCAATACTGAGATTTCCTTCCGGTTTTAAACCGCCGTCTAATGAAGATACATCATTGTTGAAGTCTGTTGCTTTTATATCATCAAACGAACCAGTTATAGTTTTAGCAGGTTTAGCAGGTGTATTAAGTTCTTCCGAAAAATTTTTCGAAATAGAATCAGAGGTTTCGGAGGATATTTCTTTTGTGAGGGAATCAGAGGTATTAGAGGAAACAATTTTTCCCAATTTAGAACCTGCCTTACCTGCAATTTTAAATC
>CANPZP010000076.1 GCA_947589115.1 Candidatus Gastranaerophilales bacterium
TCAGACCCTGAAATATCGGCTGATTTGCCCAAATCCGACCTGTAAACTTATTCGAACATTGGTAAGACCCTGAAATATATTCAGGGTGACACCATAATGTCATTTTGAAAATCATAATGTTGTTTTGAGATTCCCCTCTTTGTCATGCTGAACTTGTTTCAGCATCTTATTTTTTTGATTTATTTTTTCTTCTTTCTAATTTTTTTAATAATTTAAAATAAATAATTAATTAAAGCCCATTACGGAGTATAGCAAAAACTTTTTAATGAGGCAGCAATAGAGCGAGGGTTGTTTGACGACCGCAGGGAGGAGTTCCCGAGCTTGAGCCGAATTTAGAAGTTTTCTATACGTAGTGTCGGGGCAAAATTAATTATTTATTTTTTAAAAGGAATTATTAATAATTGTTTTTAAATTTTGGACAATAAAAAAGCCCTACCGAAAGGTATGGCTTTTTTATTAGCGAGAGACGAGGCTCGAACTCGCGACATCTTCCTTGGCAAGGAAGCATTCTACCACTGAATTACTCTCGCACCTTGTACGTCATTTTATTATACATGTACAATTTTTAATTTCAAGTATTTATTCTTGATTCGGATTTTTCATATCCTTTAATCTGTTATATATACTTTTATGCTCTATCGTCGTTGTATTTCCATATTCATCATATATTACCTGGTCTTGAGCACCGTGTTGTGATAATTCGGTAAAATATTCTATTGCCCCGTCAAACCATTTTGCTTGATATGCTACGTAGGCTAAAATTAATATTATTACAAAATATACTAATTTCTGCATCTTCTTTTCCTCTTTTTATATCTTTTTCTAATCTGAAATGTACGGTTTATACCCATTCATATCAGACTTAATATATATTATTTTTTATTATTAGTCAAATCATGTTTAAAATACGGCTTTATAAAGTTGAATGTTCCGTATATTGCAGCAAGACTCCCCAGAATTGTTAGTGACTTACTTATTTTCGGCTGCTTTATTAATGATGAAATTATTGTTAATGAACTGCTTATCGTAAAACTTAAATATCCTTTAAATATTGATCTCGGTACTTCTACCGTATCTCTTATGTCTTTTTCGTTTATAATCTTTTCACTGAAACAATCGAAAATATCTTTAGTCTGTTGTCCTGAAAAATTTTGAGATAGGGAACTTGAGTATAATTTTATAGGTATGGAATTATTCTTTTGCTCCCCTTCGCATTTACTTTGTTGTGTATTTACTGAATTATAAATACCGGATTGTATTTTTGTATTATGTATTTTATTTATTTGCATTTAAACCTTTTTTTATTTATCTTTTTTAAATATTATATTCTTATATTTTCTATTTTATAATAAAATAATAAAAAAGGAATTTGAAGTGGAAATAATAGAAAAAGAACTAAATGAATTAAATAAATTTTTAATTGCAAGTATACCAAAAGACAAAAACGAAATAGCTCAGGATATCAGTGAATATTTAAGTGCAAAATCAAAAAGATTAAGACCTGCATTTGTTTTTCTTTTCTCAAAAGCACTTGGTATTGATATTGATGAAAAAATTTATTCTTTGGCTTCTGCCGTTGAATTAATACATAATTCCACTTTAGTTCATGATGATATTATTGATAATGCTGAAACCCGAAGAGGAAAGGTTTCTTTAAATTTTAAGCTGGGTAACAGTTTGAGTGTATTAGCCGGAGATATTCTTCTGGCTGTATCATTAAGACATCTTGTTAAATGCGGTGATTTAGATGTTGTTAAAATATTTTCTGATACTCTGTATCAAATGTGTGAAGGAGAGATTAATCAAAATTTTGCCATCGGAAAATTACCTTCTATGGATGAATATATTAAAAAGTCCGAAAATAAAACGGCTGAATTATTTAAGGCTCCTTTAGTTTCTTTAAGCCGTATTGCAAATTTAAATAAAGATGATGAACTTTTATCTTTTGCTTACAATTTTGGTATAGCTTTTCAAATAAAAGATGATTTGCTTAATATTTTGCAAACTGATGAAACAAAACCTATAATGTCTGATATTCATAACGGTATTTATACCGCACCTGTTATCTTCCTGAATGACGATATTAAAAATGTTGAATCTCTTAGCGAAGATGAAATTATTCAAAATGTTATCTCTGATAATAAATACATAAATAAAACCTTTGATTTAATAAAAGAATATGCAGACAGGGCAATTGATTCTATAAGTTTTATGGAAGATAATCAATATAAACAAGAAATAATTAAAATAACTCAAAATTTATATAAGGTATAATTTGTGGAAAACGAACAGAACAAAGATACAAAAGAATCAAAAATTAAAGCATTTTTAAAGGAAACGTTAGATACTGCCGTATTTGTAATCGTAGCAATAATAATAATACGATTTTTCATTGGCGAAATAAGATGGATACCCTCTGCATCAATGCGCCCTACTTTACTTGAGGGTGACAGGGTTTTTGTTGACAGAATATCAAGATTCTACTCCGTTCCTAAACGTGGTGATATTATGATATTTTATCCTCCGCAAGAAAAACTTAAAAATACTCCGATTGCAATATTTTCAAGACTTACCGGTTTCTTTTGCAAAGATGTTGCTTACATTAAAAGAGTTATTGCTCTGCCGGGAGAAAAATTTGAAATCGTTCAAAATGATGACGGTTCTAACGATATTTTGATTAACGGTAACAAATTAGATGAACCCTATATTATGGATAAATATGAATATCCTGTTTGCACGGAATCAATGATTTGCGGCCCTGTTGTTTTGGGTGATGACGAATACTTTATGATGGGGGATAACAGAGGTCATTCTTCAGATTCAAGATATTGGGGTGTTTTGAAGAAAGACAGATTTATAGGAAAAGCTAAATTATTATTCTGGCCTTTTAATCATTTTAAATTATTTTAATATTTTTGTATTTTATATTAAATTATTGTATATATGTTTTATATTGAATAATAATTAATATTACATTATGAAAAAAATAAAAATAATTTTAACCGCAATCATAATATTTGCAGCTGTTATTATAAATATTAATATTAAATCGGAAGCTCAAGAAGAGTATAAATTGCGAAAAGGTGCTTTTATTAAAGTAATGGCACGTGATGAAATATCTACATTAACTTCCGATGCTGAAGATGAAGTTAGATTTATAAACACGTCCGATATGTACGTTTATAAAATAAATGCCGTACCTGAAGATACAATATTTTACGGAACAGTAGAAGAGGTGTTGGAGCCTGTGGAAGGCAGAGACGGAGCATTAAAAATTCATGTTTATAAAATGATTACACCTGATAAGAAAGTATATAAAATAAACGGACATATATCGGGAGAAAACGGAGATTATATAGGCGGTAAACAGACGCAACCTGTATACTACAGAAAAGTTCCTCATTATAATAAGCCTTTTAAACCGTTTTTACAGGCTGCTCCTTTAAACGTATATGAAATGGGTAAACATACACAAGTTAAACCGGGTGCCGAACTTTTTATGGTTTTGGATGAAGATGTTACTTTGAAATAATTATGTTTGTTTGTTTTTTATGATGGGATATAATAAATGTAAAAAGGGAACAAGAATGAAAAAAATATTATTTTTATTTTTGATTTTAATAACAGGCTGCTCTTTAAATGTTATTGCAGCTGAAAATTATGATGATAAAACACCGTTAATTAATTATACGCCGATAGAACCGGCACAAAATCCGCACACTGAATATCCGCTTCCGATAAATTCCTATCAAAGTCAGGGATATAATTATAATCAGTTAAAAGGTAATGTTGTAATGGTTCCTGCCGGTACTACATTTGCCGCTGTATTGGTAAGTCCTTTGTCGTCCGCTTCATCTAAATTGGGTGACAGTGTAACTTTCTTCCTTAATTCTGATTTTTATTACGGTAAAAATTTAATAGCTCCGCAAGGAAGCAGAATAAAAGGTACTGTTATAATGGTAAAACGAGGCGGAATGGCTAATAAACAGGGACAGATTCAAGTTAAATTCACAAATATTGTGACTCCGAACGGTCAAATGATACCCGTATCCGCAAGTATATTAACAGATGACGGCGGGGGTGTTTTAAAAGCAGGTACCGCTATGGATGTGACAAAAGATTATGTTAAAAATGCAACTTTGGGAGCTGCTGCAGGTGCCGTTATAGGAACTGCACTCGGTGCTATATCTTCAGGCGGAGTCGGCAGAGGAGCTATATACGGTACTGCTTTGGGCGGCGGTATGGCTCTGGTTAACTCTTTCGCAAAGCAAGGCTCTGACGTTGATATACCACAAAATGTTCAAATGAATATAATTTTGGATCAGCCAATAACTGTTTCTTCTAATACTCCTTATTAGTTAGTAAACAGGCTATTTGTTTTATTATATTTTTTTTGATAAAATAACTGTCAAATGGGAATTTATGGAATGTCTGTTATAAAAAACGAGGATAACATAAAATCAAATATAAAAAAAACCGCCAGGTATGAAATACCTGCGGTAATTCGGCAGGATAAAGATGAAATATCATTTGAAAAAGCTTTAATAACTGCATTTTTATTACATCCTGCATTAATTATTGTTATTATGCTTACTTCTTTAATATTGAAATTTTTAGGGATAGATTTTAATCTGCTGAATAAACCTGATTTAAAACCTAAAGATATAGAATTTGTATTGGTTGATAAAGAGGCACAGCCTATAGATAAAAATACGAAAAACAGAGCTGATAAAAATTCAAGGGCGGGCGGTATTCATGACCCTAAACGTCCTGTATCTTTACCTCAGGCTCCCGCACCTAAAGGCCCCGAGAAAAAGCCTGAACAGCCTAAGGCTGCTCCTAAAAAAGAAGCTTCGAAACCTCAAGTTCAACAACCTCAGGTGCAAAAACCTCAACCCCAAACAAAACCTCAACCTCAGCCGAAACCTCAAGTTCAACAGCAAACTCCAGCGCCCAAGCCTAAATCTCAGCCTGCACCTAG
>CANPZP010000077.1 GCA_947589115.1 Candidatus Gastranaerophilales bacterium
AGTTTAGAACTGCGTGTGAAAGTACGCAATAAAAAACACTCCCGAAGGAGTGTTAAGTTTGCCTTGAGCCGGACTTGTGCGGGATTGCCCAAGAGAGCTATGCTCGATTGGAGGCAAGACCACATGCCTGCTTCGTAAAACGAAGCAAGGTAAACCGCAAGTTCTTAACGAGCTTTCGCGAGTTTAGAACTGCGTGTGAAAGTACGCAATAAAAAACACTCCCGAAGGAGTGTTAAGTTTGCCTTGAGCCGGACTTGAACCGGCACTGGGGGTGAGCCCAATTGGATTTTAAGTCCAACGCGTCTACCACTTCCGCCACCAAGGCATTTCCTTTGAGTAATATAATATAAAAATAAAAATATGTAAAGTAAAAAAATATTTTAAAAAAATTAACTCTTGTTAAGTAAACAGTTGTTAAAAATATATTAATTATGATAAAATTTTTTATTATTAGTAAACTAAAAAATTATATATATGAATTAGAATAATTAAAATAAATAGTTTTATATATTAAGGCATTAACAAGTAATGCCTGTAGAAAGAACGAGGTATAGGAAAATTAATTTTTATGTTAACTATATATTTCTTGTAGTAATGTTTGCTATTTTGGCATTTTTCTTGGTATGGCGTGATTTCAGGCGAGAAAAAAGAGAAAAAGCGACATTATTATCCGAAATGGATGAAAGAAATAATCTTTACAAAAAAGAAGCGATGATAGCGGCGAAGGAAGCTGTACAAGGCGATATAGAGAAATTTCAAGAGGAAACAAAAGAAAGAAGGCAAGAGCTTTCCAGACTTGAGTCAAAGCTGTCTAAAAAAGAGGAGATGCTTGAAGATAAGTCAATAATATTGACAAATAAAGAAGCGGAACTCCAAAAGAAGATGGATGAGGTTCTTGAAAAAGAAGATTATCTTGCTGAAGCTATACAAAAGCAGATGCAGGAGTTAGAGCGGATTTCAGGCTTATCATCTGATGAAGCGAAGAATTTATTGATGGAGCAATTGAAGGTTGATTTACAGCAGGAAGCAAACAATCTTATAAGGGAGAATGAGAATTATATAAGAGAAGTATCGGACGAGAAAGCAAGAGAGATATTAACAACGGTAATGCAAAGATGCGTAATTGAGCATGTTGTAGAGTCAACAGTGACATCAGTAAGTTTACCGTCTGATGAAATGAAAGGAAGAATTATAGGACGGGAAGGAAGGAATATCAGGACATTAGAAACATTAACCGGAGTGGATTTAATCATAGACGATACTCCCGAAGCAGTTGTTTTATCGTGTTTTGACCCTGTAAGAAGGGAGATAGCGAAGTTAGCGTTAGAGAAATTGGTATCAGACGGAAGAATTCACCCAGTAAGAATAGAAGAGATGGTGGAAAAAGCCCGAGAGGAAATAGAGCAGAAAATAAAGAAAGAGGGCGAGAATGCCGCAATGGAAATGGGCATTCTGAATTTAAATAAAGAATTAGTAAAAACATTAGGAAGATTATATTACAGAACGAGTTACGGTCAAAACGTGCTGCTGCATTCATTAGAAGTAGGTCATATAGCCGGCATGATAGCAGCGGAGATAGGAGCTAACGTAAAGATAGCAAAGAGAGCCGGATTATTGCATGATATAGGAAAAGCAATAGACCAGACACAAGAAGGCACACATATAGAGCTTGGAGTTGAATTAGCAAGAAAATATGGTGAAAAAGAGGAAGTAGTACATGCCATAGAAGCGCATCATGATGATGTGACAGCGAACAGTATAGAGGCAGTGCTTGTAAAATTAGCAGATGCGATATCTGCGGGCAGACCCGGGTCAAGACGAGATACTTTGGAAATTTATATTAAAAGGCTGCAAAAACTGGAAGAAATAGCATTAAGTTATGAAGGTATAAAACAATCTTTTGCGGTACAAGCCGGAAGAGAGATAAGGGTAATAGTTCAGCCTGATAAGTTTGATGATGTTGCGAGTGCAAGACTTGCAAGAGATATAGCAAAAAGAATAGAAGAAGAATTGGATTATCCGGGTCAAATCAGAGTAACTGTTGTAAGAGAAATCAGAACAACAGAAATAGCAAAATGATTATGACAGAGAATACAATCAAAATATTATTCTTAGGCGACATAGTCGGCAAGCCGGGGCGGCTTGCCGTAAAAAGCTATTTAGAAAAAACAGAAGATAAGCCTGATTTTATAATAGCGAATGCCGAGAATGCATCACATGGTTTCGGGCTGACAAAAAATAATTATGAAGAGCTTTTATCATATGGTATAGACTGTTTTACATCGGGTAATCATATATGGGATAAGAGAGAAATATTTCAATACATAGATGAAACAGAGAGATTAATAAGACCTATAAATTATCCCGAGAATACAAAAGGCAGGGGATACGGTATATATGAAACAAGCAAAGGTAAGATAGGGGTAATAAATGTATTAGGCAGAACGTTTATGAACTTTTTCGAATCACCGTGGGAGCTTGTTGAGAAAGCAATAAAAGAGATAAAAAAAGAAACAAATACAATAATAATAGATGTACATGCAGAAGCAAGTGCAGAGAAGATATGTATGGGCAAATATTTTTCCGCAATGGGAGCGAGTGCAATATTTGGTACCCATACACATGTACAGACAGCGGATGAAAAGATAATAAATAACTTTACCGGATATATAACAGATGCAGGATTTTGCGGAGATGTAAACGGAGTTATCGGTATGGATTATGAGGTATCGATAAACAGGTTAAGGACGTTGCTTCCCGAAAGATTAGATGTTTCAGATACCGGAATTTCGCAGGTGAATGGTGTAATGATACAAGTTGCTTCAGATACGGGGCAATGTGTATCAATAAAAAGAATTAATGAAGAAATAGTATTAAAAGAGGAAAAAGTGATTATGAAAGGATAAGGAAAGTGAAAGTCGATTTACATATCCATACATCATTCTCTGACGGCGCATTTTCTCCGGAAAAAATAGTCGATACAGCGATAGATGCAGGGCTTGGTGCGATAGCGATAACGGACCATGACAATGTCTTGTCGTACAATATAGCCAAAGAATATGCAAAGAACAAATCTATAGAACTGCTTCCGGGAGTAGAAATAAATACTTTATATAAAGGGTATGAAGTTCATATTCTTGGTTATTTTATGGATTTAGACAACAGTGATTTTCAGAAGTTAATAAAAACACAACAGCAGGCACGTGTAAAACAGACAAAAGAAATAATAGCATTGTTGGGGAAAAAAGAGGGAATAAAAATAACGCTTGAAAGTATAACTAAACAGGTTGCACCGGGAGGAAGTATAGGACGTCCGCATATAGCAAAAGCTATAACCAATGCGGGAGGCACAAATAGTGTAATAGAGGCATATAATAAGTATATAAACGACGAATCGAAAGTATATGTGCAAAGAAAGACAGTAACACCGTTTGATGCCGTAGAAGTAATATATGATGCAGGCGGGATACCTGTTTTTGCCCATCCGTTTGATGTAGATATAGCAGACCAGTTAACAAAAGAGATGATGAATTTCGGGTTAAGGGGATTAGAGGCATATCACAGAAAGCATTCACCCGCTATAATTGAGTATTTTTCAACATTAGCGGAAAAATACGGATTAATAATAACCGGCGGTTCTGATTTTCATGCACCTAACCCTAATAACGGAAATATTATTATGGGTAAAAATTTTGTTCCGGATTGGATATATGATGAACTAATCAAAGAAAAAAGAAGAATGGAACTTGCAAGGTGAAAAAATATTTAAAGCGAATATTTTTAATAATAGTATCAGTCCTGACAATCATAGTAACAATAACAATACTTAAGCCTTTTGAGTTTGTGGATGTAAAACAGGCGCAAAGGATTGCGAAGTGGAAAACCGAATATGATAAATTAGAATATATATTTAATTTAGTGAAGCTTCATGAAGGGATAATAATTCCCCAAACTCAAGCTGACGGTGAAGAGTTAAGCGATGAATATATATTTAATCGTTTAAAGCCGTATTTAAATTTAGAATATTCACTTCCGACGAGTGTATTAAATTATTCATACCGAAAGATGAACGGCAGTAAAATAAAAAAAGAGAATCAGTTTTATTTTAATAAATTTGCAACAACAAAAACGGGGAATTTAATATCGGTAAGGAAAAATCAACTGGCAAGGGATTATAATGAAGATGCTCAATATTATTTATTTATAGACATAAACGGGAATAAAAAACCAAACAGAATAGGTAAAGATATCTTTTTTGTAAATATTTACAAAGATTATATAACCCCGTTAGGAGAAGGAAAAAGTAATTCGAAAGTAAAAATAAGCTGTTCGCCAATAGGAAACGGGTTATATTGTTCGGAAAGTTATTTATTGGGTGGACATTTATGATTATGAATGGGAATTGAGTTGAAATTATATTTATGATAATTTTATAAAGCAATCTGAAAAATAAGGAGAAAAGAATGACAGAGAAGAGAGTGTGGTTATTTAAGGAAGGTAATGCATCAATGCGTAATTTATTAGGCGGAAAAGGTGCAAATCTTGCTGAAATGACAAACTTAGATTTACCGGTACCTCCGGGACTTACCATTACAACTGAAACTTGTATGGAATATATAAATAACGGAAATAAGATGCCGTCAGGCTTAATGGATGAAGTAAAAGAAAAATTAAAAGTTGTGGAACAACAGGCAGGAAAGAAATTTGGTGATAGTACAAATCCATTGTTAGTTTCCGTGCGTTCAGGCGCAAGAATTTCAATGCCCGGTATGATGGAAACTATTTTAAACTTAGGCTTAAACGATGAAACAGTTGAAGCAATGGTTAAATTAACCAATAATCCGAGATTTTGCTATGACAGCTACAGAAGATTTTTAACCATGTTCGGTTCTGTTGCATGGGAAATGGACAGACAAAAATACTTTGAATCCGAAGTTGAAAAGGTAAAAGAGCGTGAAGGCGTTAAATC
>CANPZP010000078.1 GCA_947589115.1 Candidatus Gastranaerophilales bacterium
AAAAAGCGAAGTATAAGTTTTAAATATTCTGTTTTTCCTGTACTAATGATTATTTAGAATATCTTTCAATTAAATTAGTGGTATTCATATTCACAGGAACAAGTTTTTTTACGTTTTTATTAATGTTTGAATTATCTTTAGGAAGTCTGTCTTTTAAGGGTTTTTTACCTGTTAAGAGCCGCATAAATTTAAAATATTTACCTAAAAATCCTTTTCTGTTCTCATTTTTTTCATCAATTTCCTGAAGTTCTTCAAAAGATTTTTTCCCTATAGGCATTCCTATTGATTTTCTTGTTAATACTTCCGTTGTAATTGTATTTGGTATTACAACCGCAGTCATACCTTTAAGAGAACTGTTATAAGTTGATCTGAATGTAGCATTGAACCAGTTAATTAATAATGTTTGATAGAATAGTGCGCTTAATCTTTGAATAATACGTTCATTTGCCGTTTCTTTTGCCGTATCTTTGTCTTCTCCGTTAGATTTTATCATTACCATATTGTAATTATCAGCAACTAAAAATGCCGAAGTTACTGCCGATGAAGCTAATTTTGACATCATTGCCAAATCGGTATTCTTATTGCTGGATTGAGTGACTCCGTTGAATGAATTTTCAACTGATCTTCTTACATATTTTTCCAACTTAACTTTTTCTTTTTTAAGAATATTTTTAGCATTGTTAATTTCTTCTTTACTTAAATTATGCTTTTCTGCATAGTCTAAGGCTTCTTTCGCTTTTCGATAGGGCATAGTTCGTTTTGAAAAATATTCCATAGCGTTTGAAAATATAGTTTGATTAATTTTTCCGGCTTTAGCTTGTTTTTCTCCGAAAAGTTCAGTTACTGCTTTGTGTATACCTTTTTCTACTTTCGAAAGTTCAATTTCCCCAAGAGCTGCTTTTTCTGCTTTTTTCTCAATAGGTGAAACCGCAATTTTTAATAAAGAACTTGTAATTTTAAACGGCAGTCTTATTGCTGAACCGATAAAAGAAAACGGTTCCGTTATTATATCCACAAAGGGTTTTAATTTTGTATCAACTTGTATTGTTGTTTTTTCTGCATTTTTTGATATGGAATCCGTAATTGTTTCGGATAATGAATTTAATTCTTTATCGGTTAAATTTATTTTCTTATTTTTTATAATGTCTGCCGCACGCTTTGAAACAAATGAAAATTCATTTTCAGCTATAGCTGTTTGCTCTATACTGATTGCTTTCTTTATTGATTCTGAAATTTTATTATAATCATTATCAGCTAAAGATATTGATGAAGATTTTAAATTTTCAATTACCGAATCAACAGCCTGTTTCGCTTTTGTGTCGCTCAGTTTTGATTTATAAAGTTTTATGATGCCGTCTTTTGTTTCTTGTGAATATTTATTTTTTATGTATTCATGCCCTTGAGCTATTTCAGTGCATCCCGATTCTTTTAAGCTGTTTATAATACTGTTAAATTCTTTACTGCTTAGTTCAAAATCTTTAAATGCCAATGGGTTATAAATTTTATTTTTAATTTGGGAGAATAAATTTTTAACCCCTTTAACCAATTTTGTATTTTTTGTATAGGAGCTGTTTTTAATAAAACTTAGAGCGAATCCGCCGGTAATAAGGATTATTACGGCCTTTTTAAACGTGTCGGCATTAATAAGCGCTTTTTTGGGCTCCTTATTTGTATTATTTTCTGATTTTTTAGTTGATTCTTTATTTTTTTGTTCCGTTTTATTATCGGATATTCCTTTAAAATTAGTATTTTTAGTGTTTAATTTTGATTTTTCGTCTTTATTATTTACAGGCTGTGAATTATCTTGTTGAGAATTATCAGTTTGCTCTAATTTCAGCTTATTTTTTTGATTATATTTTTTTGCATTTTCTTTATTAAGGAAGAAAACCGGTTTTCCAAGACGTTTTCTTGAAGTAATTTCAGAGAATAAAACTGTAGCTGCTGATGTAACAGCGGCGAACCAAGGAATGTTATTTACTTGTTTTGTGAATGCGCCGAAGGTCAATAATTGGATATACGCAGTTGTAAATACTCTTGATATTTCCTGACTTCTTCTTTCTTTAGCTTCTTTTTTGGATGCTTCTTTTTTATCTCCGCATAATACGGACAAGTTATACGCATCATTTGCCAAAAAAGCAGCGGGAATAAGACCTGATACGATTCTGTTTAAAGGTCTTTCGTATGCCGTATTATAATTACCGGTGTGTTTGTCAAAAAATTTGTTGCTGACTTTATAAAGGCTTTCTTTTATATATTCGTTTGCTTCTTTTATTAATTCTTGTGATTGAGGTTCGGAATCAATATTATTCAGTTGATTAATTAATTTCTCCGGTGAAATCCCTTTATAATCGGCAAAATTTTTAACGGATTCTTGTGTTTTGTCAAAAATTCCTTTTATAATATCTGTTTTAGAATCTAATTCATTAAATTTTCTGGGAATTCTGAAAAATGGTTTATAATAAAGCTTTTTTGCTTTTTCTTTAAGTCCGGGGACACTTTGAGCTTTCTTTAATACCCAGCTTGCAGCATATAAAGGCAGATTTATAAATGGGAAAACTATATTTTCTAAGAGTGCTTGAGGAATTTTCTTTTCTTTAATGGAAAGAGCTCCTTTTTCTAAAGAAAATCTGGAACTCCTTCTTAATAACTCTGATTTTGTAGTTAATTTGGCAACTTTTTCGCCTAATTTTTCTCCGATATCTCCGTAATGCTGTGAAAAAATGTTTAATATTTTTCGGTCAGACTCTTTTATAAGGGTTGCAGCTTCTTTTTTTACAACTGCTTCCGCCCCTTTAAAACTTACATTGGAGTTTTTATGGGTTATGGGAATACCTTTGTTTTGTATCCTGTTATTATATATATTTACTTTTTGCTGTCCCACAGACCCGATGATATTCATCTTAATCCCTTATTCTTCAGGCGGATAATTATCCTTTAGTTCTAAAATACATACATTATTTTTTTTGTTATTATTTTGTAAAAATGTAACATTTCGTATTTATTCCGGGTATCTTGAAGTCGCTTTTAAAAGCATATTTGCCAGTTTATCGGCGCCTTCAAACCCTCTTTCTCTTATTTTATTTGCTGATTTTTCCGTATTATATTTAACAAACTTATGTTTTATATTAAACGTGGAATTATTTTCATTTATTTCCATAACCGCATAACATGAATCAGGTGATTCACTGAACGGACGCCCTACACTTCCGACATTTACAACTGTTTGATTTGTATTTGTTTGATATCCGCAAGGCATGTGAGTATGCCCGCAGAATATAACATCGGCATCCGTGCCTTTTATCATCTCTTCTACTTCTTCAATAGGTAAATTCGGATATATATTTTCGTTATTTTTTCTTACAGAGCCATGCACCAGCAAAATTTTAATTCCGTATAACTCTATTAGCTCTTGTTCTTTAAGATTTTTAAGCAGATTTTTATCTTCTTCGGATAAAATCATACTGTCGGAATAATAAGCACTGGCCATTACCGCATTAGTTTTAAGTATTTCATTCTGTGTTTTAAACGAAAATACAGACAACATCTTGTCTGTATTTCCTTGAATTATATTAAAATCTTTTGATTTCATAAGGTCATGTACAAAGTGAAGTGTTTCTATAGGCTCCGGCCCTGCCATTACAATATCCCCCAAACAAAATATTTTTTTGCAGCCTTCCTTCTCAATGTCATGAAGTACACTCTTTAATGCTTCCAAATTGCCGTGTATATCAGAAATTATTGCGATTTTCATTGCGAATCCCCAAATCTGTTTATGATAATATTTTATCAGGAATAAAAAAGTCATGATACAAAGAAGAAAATCAAAACAAATAGAAATAGGCGGAGTAAAAATCGGAGCGGATGCTCCAATATCAGTTCAGTCAATGACAAACACTGATACAAGAGATGTAAAATCCACCTTAAAACAAATTAACAATATGGCTGAATACGGCTGTGAGCTTGTCAGATTGGCTATACTAAACGATGATGCGGCACAAGCAGTGAAGGAAATAAAAAAATTATCCCCTATTCCTTTAATAGCGGACATACATTTTGATTATAGATTGGCAATAAAGTGCATTGAAAACGGAATTGATGCTCTACGAATTAATCCGGGGAATATAGGGAAGGAAGAAAATATAAAAAAAGTTGTATCACTTGCAAAAACAAATAATATTCCCATCCGAATAGGCATAAACGGCGGTTCTCTTGAAAAAGATATTGAAGCAATGAATATTCCGCTGCATGAAAAAATGGTTATGAGTGCATTAAGACATGTTAAAATTCTTGAAGATAATGATTTTGACAAAATAAAAATTTCATTAAAATCAAGTGATGTCATGACTACAATTCAGGCATATCGTGAAATATCCGAAAAAGTGGAGTATCCTCTTCATTTGGGGGTTACTGAAGCGGGAACATATACAGGCGGGATAATAAAATCGGCAGTTGGTTTAGGTACTTTACTTGCTGAAGGAATCGGAGATACTATAAGAGTTTCGCTCACCGATTCTCCTGTAGAAGAGGTAAAGGCAGGATTTTCAATCTTGAAAGCTTTAGGTTTAAGACAAAAAGGAATAAATTTTGTGTCATGCCCTACTTGCGGAAGAACTCAAATAAATCTGATAAAACTTGCAAAAGAAGTGGAAAAGAGGCTTGAGGGATTTGATAAACCGTTAACTATTGCGGTAATGGGATGTGCCGTAAATGGCCCCGGCGAAGCAAAGCATGCTGATTACGGTATAGCCGGCGGAATCAACGAAGGTTACATATTTAAGAAGGGACAAATTATTAAAAAAGTATGCGAAGACAAATTGTTGGACGAATTTGTAAATCTCATACAAACGGAGAATGTATAAATATTGCATTCTTAAAAAAAATAATATATT
>CANPZP010000079.1 GCA_947589115.1 Candidatus Gastranaerophilales bacterium
TTAAAGCTTGCCGTTTCTTCCCAGCGTAATTTTGTTATTGAAGTTTTTGTTTCTATCCTTGTTATTCCCTTTGCCATATTTTTAAAATTTTCTTTAACTGACTTAATTATTGTTATTATTATGACAGCGCTTGTCTTAATTTGCGAACTCTTTAATTCCGTTATTGAATTTGTTCTTGATGCTGTTTATAAAAATAATTATTCTAAACTCGTTGAAATGGCAAAAGATATGTCAGCCGGCGCCGTTCTTCTTGTTATTACTTTCAGCTCGGTTGTAGGTGTCTTGCTTTTCGGCTCTTATTTGCTTAAACTTTTTGTTTAAAAAAAAGACCGAAAAATTCGGTCAAACAGTTTACGAGTGAGAGTGGAATATGTATAGTTTTATAATACTTGTTTAAATAAGTATTCGTATATTAACCGTATGTCCATTCTTAAGAACTAATTTGTTTCGGAATTACTTATTCTGTTTATTTATGCTTTTTGTATTAAGTTATGTAACAATAATATATAAATTTTATGCAATATGAGCAATTTTATATTCAAAAAAAACTTAATATATATACAAGAGATATAAAACATAAATAAACAGATATTAAGAGAGAAAATAACTCCGGATAAAACATAACTGACTTACTTACACACAAACTTACACACGATGGATAGTAAAAACGATTTCTTTTACATTCCGAATTGACAGGGGCATAGATTGTCCCTTTTTTTTATATTAAAAAACCCCTCTATCTGAGGGGTTTTAAACTATTCTTTTACCGGTGCCGGTTTTGGTTGAACCGGCTTGTTAAATTGATGATGGTACTTACCTTCTTTTTTTGTTTTTGCAAATTCTTTTTTCTTTTTTTCAATTAATTTTTTTTGTTCTGTTTTTATTTTTTCAAATTCTTTCTTTTGTTTTTCGGTTAAAACAGATTCAAAATTTTGCATATTTTCTTTTCTGCAAAGATTTGCTTTATCTCTCAGGTCTTTAATGTTTTTCTTTGTTTCAAATATTTTTTTATCTTTTTCTTCTTCTGATAATGATTTATCTTCTTTTATTTTTTGGAGTTCCATTTGGTTAGAATGTATTTCATCGAGAATAGGTTTAATTTTTTCACGATCTTTAATTCTGTTTTCTTCAATAGTTTTCTTTTGTTCATCGGTTAATTTAAGACGTTTTTCAAATTCAGCTTTTTTGGCTTCTATTTCGGCTTTTGAAAAAGGTTTTCTGTTTTTCATAATTTGAGGATGCGGAACGTTGGGGTTAATTTGAGGGCCGGGGCCGAAATATTTAAATGCGGGTATTGTTTTTGCCGGAGATTGTGTGGTGTCACCTATAGGAGCTGCCGGCTCTTGGGCATTTGCAATGTTGTAATTACCTGCTATTGCAAGTGCTGTCATAACAAGCGTTGTGATGAGTAATTTTTTGTTCATAATTGTTTCCTTTCAGATTAAATCTTTCAATTTTATACTTAATTCTTTTCTTGCGTTAAAAAGTCTTGACCTTACAGTCCCGACGGGACAATTTAATTTTTTTGAAATTTCTTCATAACTTAATTCTTTCATTTCATATAAGATTACAACCTCTTTTAATTTTGGTTTTAGAGAATCAACTGCTTTTATTATTGTTTTTATTCTCTGTTTTCTTATAAATTCCGATTCTATATCATGTTTTGTATCTTTTATTTGATTAAATTCTTCTTCATCCGTAACATTATTTTGGTAATTTTTATATGATGAAGACTTCAGATAATCCCGGCAAAGGTTTGCCGTTATAGTATTTATCCAGCTTTTAAATTTACCTTGTTCTTTATAATTTCCTAAATTTTTCCAAGTTTTTATATATACTTCTTGTTCTATATCTTCGTTAAAAGAACCGGTCATATTTGATATTATTTTGCGTATATTATTTTTATATTGATTTATAATGTATTTCAAATTATTTTCCTTTTACAATTCCAGAAAACCATAATCATCTATAGGGAGTCCCATGGAGCTGATATATGAATCATCACTGAAATCTGCTTGATAAATGTTATTTTCATAGCTTTTGAATGAATAAAACGATACTAAACCTATAAAAGCTATAAAACAGCAGGCAAGTTTTTTTATATTATTTCTTTTTTCCGACTCTGCTTTCTTTAAATAGTCACTTGCCGCTTCTTTTATTAAATTTGAGACCTTTAAATATTTCTCGTGTTCTTTCCTGCATTCTTCGCATTCATTTATATGAGCATTGAAACCTGCTTCATCTTGAAAGATAAAACAGGCTTCATATTTATTACATTTTTTCTCATTATCCATACTCATTACCTCTTTCATTTTTTATAACGAGCACGTTAAACAGAAAGTTCAATTTTAATTTGTTAAATTTAATGAATTATAGTAATTGTAAAATTTAACGGTAAATTTTTGGTATGTTAAAGTAGGCATTATAAATTCCAAGCCGACTACAAATGCTCTGGCTTTATTGTTAAAATCATATATTGAATTGTCGGCATTGAGATATAAATTTATTATTTTATCGGCATCATTTTTAGGATCTAAATTTTGAAGTTCATTTTTTATTCCTTTAAGCTGTATTGCTGTCATTTCGGCATTACTTTTAAAGTTGCCGGAAGCTCTTTCAAATTCATCTCTTTTTAAGCCTATTAATTGGGTTTTACTGTACATTGTTGTGAAATCCAATTTAGATAGTTTTTCTAAGGCAGCTATTTTACTGTCTAATGATGCCATTGAATTTACCGCTGCTTGGGTATTTAAATTTATTGCAAATATTGAAACTAATACTATTGCTGCTATTGATATTATTCTTTTTATCATCTTTCTCTCCTTTATTTTTTAAGAAAATTGTTAAATGCATTCTCTGTATTTACTTGTTGTTCTTTGTATTCTTTATATTGGTCTACTGTTAATATTGATTGATAAGCTGCATCCGTTTCTTCTTCTAATTTCTTTTGTTGTGCTTTTAAAGTTGTAAGGTTTCTTTCATATGCACCTGTTAAAACAGCCATTTGCTCAGGTGTTTTTTCGGAATCTGATTTTAATTTATTCAGTTTATCCGTATATTCCATAATTCTGGTTTCGTATGAATTATATTCTGTCTTATATTTTTGATAAGTTCTTGTTAACTCATCTTTTTGTGCCGGTGATAGGTTTGTTAAATTATCAAACATTTCCGCAAATGACACATTGCTTGTTAAAAATACTAATAAAACAAATAGTAGTGCTTTTTTCATTTCTTACCCCTTTATCTATTTATATATTGAATATTCTTTTGACTTTTCTTTCCATTCTTCTTCGCCCACACAGTATGCATGACTCCAAAATCGTTCCAGTGCATATGTTTCTCTTTCCTCTTTATGCAGAACATGCACTATTACATCTCCGTAATCAAGCAGGTTCCATCTGTTTTTTGCATCATTTTCTTCCCCGATTGGTATACGGTTGAACAATTCTTTTATTTTTTCTCTTACGGCACCGGTTAAGGATTTTACTTGTGTGCCTGTTTCTGATGAACATATTACAAAGTAATCCGCCAAAACTGATACGTTTGATATGTTTAATATCTTGATTTCTTGTGCTTTTTTGTCATCCAATACACGAGCTATAATACTTGCAAATTTATCGGAAGAAACTTCTTTCAATTTAATATCTCCATAATCTATGAGAAAATTATATCATAGAATTTATATTATGTTTTGAAAAATTTCAGGCCAATTACCCTTATATTAAAATTTAGGTTCCAATAGCTCTATTAGTGTTATATTTAATGCTTTAGCAATAGAACATAAAGTTGTATATTTCGGGTCGGTATTTCCGCATTCAATACAACTTATTGCACGGCGGGAAAGTGAAGTTAAATCGGCAAGTTCTTCTTGAGATAATTTTTTCTTGATTCTTTCGTACCTTATTTTAGCGCCAATTATCATTAATTCTTCTTGTTTCATATCATAATTTTATGAGATTGACAATCTTTTTGCTATGCTTTATAATTATCATAAGAGAACTAAATATCACAAAAATAACTTATAATGATTCAAAATTATACTAAAAAGAATAAAATATCATTTACGCTTGCGGAATGTCTTATTGCACTTGTAATTATAGGTATTATTGCGGCAATAACCGTTCCTATAATTATGTCAAACTATCGAAGAGCAGAATATTCTTCAAAAATTAAGAAGTTTTATTCAACCATGAGCCAAGCCGCCATAAAAGCAAAAGCTGACGGAAACGACTGGGATGATTGGGCTAATACGGCAAGCAAAGAAATAAATGAATCAGGTGAAATAATTAATAATTTTCTGAAACAATACTTGTTCCCGTATATTATTTATACTGATTTTTACAAGGATTCCGCAACAAGTTTGGGGTATTATTATGTTATTTTAAATGACGGTACGTTTTTCAGAATAGCAAAAAGGACATGCCTTGATATACAATTTGATGCTAACGGATTTAAAGGTCCGAACAAAGACGGAGTAGACAGATATTGGTTTTTATATTGTCCCGTATCTGATACTTTTAGCCCTGTCAAATCTAAGTTTACTTCATATCGGAGTACATATGTAACATCAAGAGAAAAAGCTTTAGAGCAATGTAAATCAAGCGCAAATTACTGCTCCGGATTGCTTGAATTTGACTCTTGGGAATATAAAAATGATTATCCATATCACATATAGGTACTTTGTGTTTGTTTAATTCATTGCTGGCTGTCTTAAATTACTGTTATTATAACCTTTTTATATTATTTTTTTGATTATTAATAATTTCTTTTAAAAAATAAATAATTAATTT
>CANPZP010000080.1 GCA_947589115.1 Candidatus Gastranaerophilales bacterium
CAACCATTTTCAATATCTCCTACTCCCCCACCCCTCATAGATTTTTGCATATTTTTCACATTTTGTCAAACGAAAAAATTTTTTAGAAACCAATCTGAAGGTTGTATAAATTAGATAATTAATTAAATTAAGTTTTAACTCCTTTTTATTTACATCAAATATAATCCTTGATATAATAGAATAAAACTATATAGGAGAAAGTATAATGTTTATAAACGCCGAAACCCGTACGGGGGGGGGTAAAATCAGGATTTAATTTTAATTCATTTCTCCTTTTGAATATTAAAAATAATTTTATGCACCAAACAAACAGTTCTAGTGCATTTTTAGTATTAATATTATTGATTGATATATACATATAAATATAACTATATAAAGGAGTTAAGAAATGAGAAAAATAAAAGGTTTTACCCTTTCTGAAGTATTAATAACGCTTTTAATAATTGGGATTATAGCAGTAATAACCGTTCCCGTAATTCAGGCACAATATAATGAAAAAGAGAGAGTATCCAAAATAAAAAAAGTATATTCAACACTGGCTAATGCAATGACTATGGTTAAAGCGGCAGGCGGTGATATGGAGTTTGAAGTTGTGGAAACAAAAATGTATCAATGGTTTAATGATTATTTAGCAAAAAATTTATCATATACAAAGGTTTGTGTAAGTAAAGCAGGGTGCTGGAACTCCGGTGATACAAAATTTTTAAACGGTTCGATAGCTTATGCAAATAGAAAAGGAATCGGAATAGGAGGCAATATTGTAACTGTTATTTTAAATGACGGAACATTTCTCAATATTGATGCATATAACTCGACTGACTTACTCAGGTACCTCCATATTGATACAAAAGGTGGATGGGGAATTGTTATAATATTTGATATAAACGGAGAAAAAGGTCCAAATACCGTGGGTAAAGATATATTTTATACGATGTGGACTGAAAACGGTTTTATTCCTGCCTACCGTGATGCAACTCAGCAAGAAAAAGAAATCGATTGTACATCAAAGGGAACGGGTGTTTCATGTTTAAATATGTATCTTGCTAAACTTTAATATTTATTAGTAAGTATATTATTTATATGTTCTTTTGTATGTGCAGGCGCCCAATCCGTTATTGGAAGTTCATTATTTTTTACAATAAGATAATAGACATCCTGTCCGTATCTGTTTGGTTTTTTCATCCCGTTTACGTCGAATTTAATTGAACCGCAATCATACGCTTCCCATTGCGTAGGTGTGTAATTTCCGTTTTCATCTTTTTTACAATTACCGTCAGCATCGTGTACACAATCATGATGGGTGTATGAACAAGTATCTCCCTTTGTAGTTGCATCCTGTGTAATAAAATATATAGAGCCGTCCGCTAAAACAATAAAGGGAGTGTTAATAAATTGTTCGGATATCATATTTGTATTACGTTTTACTTCGTAATTCTTTATATATTCACATCCCGCTTGGTATGAATTTGTACAAATTTGAATCGTATTTAAATATTTTGATAGTTTTTCTGCCGACTCTAAACTTGTATTTCCGGGTGTGAATATAGCAGTATTACTTCCCTGAATACCTTCATCAAGCTGAGCTTTTTTAAAAGCGTTTTGAATAACGGAATAATTTTTCTTGAATTTAGAGTATAATTCTTTCTTTTGTGTACTTTGTAAAAGTGCAGAAATGCTTAAAGCAGCAATAACGCCTATAATAACAAGGGTAATGAGAACTTCAGACAGCGTAAATCCATTTACTTTATGGTTAATAAATTTATTGTTGTTGTAAAATTGTTTAAAAATAGGTGTAAATCGCTGAAACTCGCACGGGGGGGGGGTAAAAACAAACCTAAAAATTTCATAAAATACCTTCTTATTTAATTAATCTTTTTAAATAATACCATTTTAATTTAAAAAATCAATTTTAATTTTATATATTAAGTTTTGTAAATTTTTATAAACGGAAAATATGTTAGTTTTAATAACGACCAAACATTATAGAATATAATAAGGTATTTAAGAGGAGGAATTACTATGCCATATTTTAATTTTGGAAAAAAGAATATAAAATTGACGGTAAAAGATGAAAATGATGAAAATAACAAAGAATACTTTTTTGAATTAATAGTTAATTTAAATTATATAAAATCTCAAATAGAAAATTTTAACGGATTTACCATAAGTGAAGTAAAGTCAGATATTGATTTAACGGAAAGAGAGTTAGAGGTATTGGAATATTTGGCAAAAGGTTTAAATAATCCTCAAATAGCAAAGGTTATGAATATTACCGTACATACCGTAAAAGTTCATATTCATAATATTTATAATAAATTACAAGCAAAAGGCAGAACACAAGCTGTATTAAAAGCTGCGAAAGCAAATTTGCTTAAACTTTAATTTATGAACATTTGTTAATATATAGGCAATTTTATAAATCAAAAATACTTTATATTCATGTAAGGTATAGTAATATTATAGGGAAAAGGTATGGTAGCAGGTCTTAATTTTGAGCCTGATAAAAAACATCAAGAATATATTATTTCATATTCTGATATAGGCAGACAAAATCAAGAAGAAACAAGTATATTTTCTGATAAAACAGATGACACGGAAATTTCTCAAAATGTTGATACTTTAAATGACAAACTTTCGCAGATACATGACTCACAGGGTTGTATATCAAAGAGCTGGGATAAATTTAAAGATTTAGTTAACCTTGGAGTATCAACGGAAGATTGTGATGAAGCGATTGAAAAATATAAAAACGGAGAAATCACGTACGAAGAAGCATCTCAAAAATTAGAAGAATATAAACAAAAGCAAGATGGAAGTTTAAATTTATTTTCTAATATTGCGACAAGTATAACGTCAATAGTTGCAGCAACAGCGGTAGGTGCTGCCGTAATAATGTCAGGCGGAACTGCTGCAATTCCTCTATTAGCAGCGGTAGGTGCAGGTACCGGTGCTTTGACAAAATTAGGATTTAAATTAACCGACAGAGCTACTAATGAAGTCAAAGACGATGCTTTAGATGCAAAACAAATGATAAAAGATGGATTATCCGGAGCTGTAACAGGTTCAATAGCTGCAGCAACTATGGGAACGGGTTCAAGTGCGGAAACAATGGGTTCATCTATAATTAAAAGTTCAATAAAAGGTGCCAAAACAGGTGCTGTAACAGGTTCAATATCGGGTGCTGCAAATTATAGTATTGATTCTGCTTTTGATGAAGATAAAGAATTTAAAATGTCGGAATTAATAAAAGCATCTGCCGAAAATGCAGTATATACAGCAGCAGTCGGAGGAGTGATTGGCGGAACTAACGGTGCCTTAAGGTATAGCGGTAAATTAAATTCCGGCGGTATGATTACAAAAAATGTAACAGGTGGTGTTAAAAATGCATCAAAAGTTGATATTGCAGCTAATAGTTTATGCAGTTCAGAATATAAAATTGTAAATGACAGATTTCATGCTATAGCATCATAAATTATATCTATAAATAAATTTCCATTAAGAGCCAATTTAAATTGGCTCTTTTAATTGTATAATTTACAAATCTTTAAAAAAATACAGTAAATACTAAAGTTTTTATAATAAAAGCCGATAACTAATTTGTGTAAGAATTGGAGATTGCTATGTCTGAAACTAACAAATTAAGTTCATTGTCTAAGTATAAAAACATTTTTGGCGACACAAGAGAAACAATACGTGCCATACAAAATTTTATAAGTGATAATTCAAAATATAAGCCCGAAGAAAATAAAGAAGAAGAGCCGGCGGCTTCTATTAACAGAGTTTTAAACAGTACTATATGTGAAGATACTTCAAATGATATTGCTAAAATAATTAAGAATTTATAGTATATAATAATTTGCTGATAATATTCAAATATGGTATTATAACCCCGTAAGATATCTTATTAAGGGGTTATTATGAAAAAAATTTGGATTCGTGATATTAAAGAATATGACGGCAAAGAAGTAATTTTACAAGGCTGGTTATACAATAAGCGTTCAAGCGGTAAACTCCATTTTCTGCAATTACGTGACGGAACAGGTGAGATTCAGGCTGTTGTTTTTAAGGGAAATGTTTCTGATGATGTATTTGAATTTGCGGATAAAATAACTCAAGAAAGTTCAATTGAAGTTACAGGCACGGTTAAAAAACATGACCGTTCAAAAATCGGGTATGAAATTGATGCTAAGGATGTAAAGTTAATATCTGCATCTGTAGATTATCCCATTACTCCCAAAGAGCATGGAACTCATTTTTTAATGGAACACAGACATTTATGGCTGCGTTCTTTAAAGCAGAAAGCAATTTTAAATATAAGACACCGTATAATTAAGTCGGTAAGGGACTTTTTTGATTCACACGGGTTTACTTTGGTTGATGCTCCGATTTTTACCCCTAATGCTTGCGAGGGAACAACAAATTTATTTGAAACGGATTATTTTGATACAAAAGCATATTTAACTCAATCGGGACAATTATATATGGAAGCGGCAGCTATGGCTGTAGGTAAGGCTTATTGCTTCGGGCCTACTTTCAGGGCTGAAAAATCTAAAACAAGACGTCATTTAACCGAATTTTGGATGGTGGAACCTGAAATTGCTTTTGCTGATATTTATGATGATATGGACTTAGCTGAGGAATTTATAGAATATATTGTTTCAGAAGTACTTAAACATAACAGA
>CANPZP010000081.1 GCA_947589115.1 Candidatus Gastranaerophilales bacterium
ATCATAAACGAATTGAAACCGCATCTAAATTGAAAAAATTTTATTCCGCATTATCTCAGGCGGTAAAGCTTGCCGAAGTTGAACAAGGCATACCTTCTAACGAATGGGAAAGTACTACGAATATGCAAGTATGGTATGACTATATACAAAAATACCTTCCCTTAGGAAAACAAGTAAATATAGTTGACGATTTTTCAGGATATATTTATCCGTTTAATGATGGTACCGGAATAATTGTGTATTCCTCCCCATGTTTCAATACTAGCCACAAAGGATATATGATAGATGTAAACGGAGAGAAAGGACCAAATAAAGCCGGCAGAGACAGGTTTGTATTTTGTGTTATAGTTAATTCAGATAATAATACTAAAAATCCTGTTTATGGAGCTACATCCAGACTTTATTATTCTTCACCGACACGAGAAGAATTATTGCAAGATTGTAAAACAAATCCGTATCAATGCTCAGCATTTATCATGAATGACGGATGGGAGATAAAAAGCGATTATCCCTATAAGTTATAAATATTAATATTATTTTATAAATTCAGTATTTTTATTACTTTTTTAAATAATATATGCTAATTTATAGATATGACTAATATAAATCAGGTTAATATTTTTAACAATGCAATAAACAGTTATAACAAAGTCGGTATAAATAATGTACAAAATAATGTTGAGCAAAATATTAATCAAGTTCAGCAAAATACACAAATACAGACTTTATTTCCCAATACTGCAAAGCAATTAGCTCAAATATTTCAGGAGCTGGCGATGTTAAATCCGCAGCAAAATACCGCCATGCTTAAAGAACTTTTAAATATGCCCAAAAATTTTGAGTTATTACTGTTGAATTTTATTACGGACAAAACCCAAACCAATGCCCAAACTGCTCTTATGCTTTTAGCCTCTTCTTGTAATTTAAACAAACTAGCTTCTTTATTACAAAACAGTTCCAAAGATGCAATGAGCAATTTATACCGTTTAGTAGCTCAATTTAACGAAATTAACATGTCATTAAAAGATGAACAATTGAGTCAAATAACTAAATTAATTTCATTTGTGGGCGCTTCTGCCGCTTCTGATGTTCAGACTTTAAAAACAACAATGTTAATGTACTTGCCTTGGCTTCCGCTTACCGATGCTGATGCTTTCAAACTTGAAATAAGTAAAAATTCGCCAAACAGTTTTTCCTATTCCGATGATAGTGTTTCTGTTATGATTTCTACTGAAAATTACGGAAATATTCAAGCCGAAATTATAAAAACATCAAAAGACGGTATAAAAATTGATGCAAATACTTCAGAATCTTTTCCTCAAAAAGACCTTATTAAATTAATGAAAGATGAAAGCAGAAAATACAGTATTAATATAAACTTTGATTTTCAAAAGAACATAACTTTTAATAAAGACAATATAAAAGAATCAAAGACACAAATATATATGAATACTTCACCGGGAATTAATCCTTTCTTGCTGGTAATATCAAATGCATTTATAAAAAACGTTCATGAAATAGACAGTAAAGAAAAATTAAGAGAATTACGAAAAGAGAAATTAAAAAATGGCAAAAGTTAAAACAAAGTGGGTATGTCAAAACTGCGGTTATGAAACTTTAAAATATATAGGAAAATGTCCGGATTGCGGGACTTGGGGTTCTTTGGTCGAAGAAACAGAGTGTATAACTAAAAGTTCTAATCAAAGTGTAATTATTGATGATAATCCTATATGTTTAATAAATGAAATAAAGATAACGGAAAGTATAAGAATATCAACAGGTTATGAAGAATTTGACAGGGTATTGGGTTCAGGGCTGGTACAAGGTTCACTTGTGCTTTTAGCGGGCGACCCCGGAATCGGGAAATCCACTTTGATTTTACAAACGGCAGGACATATTTGTTCAAAGGGAAATAAACTTATTTACGTTTGTGCCGAAGAATCAGGCTCGCAGGTTAAGCTCAGAGCTAAAAGATTAAATGTAAATTCAGATAATCTTTACGTATATTCGCAAACCAATTTAGAGGCGGTTATTAATCAGCTTGATGTAATAAAACCGGATTTTCTTGTAATAGATTCTATTCAATCCGTATATACTTCAAATATAACAAGTTCTTCCGGAAGTGTTTCTCAAATAAGGGAATGTACAAATATTTTAATGGACATAGCAAAAAATAAGAATATAACGGTAATAATTATCGGACATGTTACTAAAGAAGGGAATATTGCAGGCCCTAAGGTACTGGAGCATATGGTTGATACGGTTATATACTTTGAAGGAGATAAATATAAATCCCAAAGACTTTTAAGAGCAATAAAAAACCGATTTGGGTCAACTAATGAAATCGGCGTATTTAATATGATAGATAACGGGCTTGAAGAAGTAAATAACCCTTCCGAACTGTTTATGAAAGAGAGAACGGATAATGCAACTCCGGGGAGTGTTATTATAGCTGCAAATGAAGGAACAAGAGCATTATTGGTAGAAGTACAAGCGCTGGTTGGCTCAACTTCATATCCTTCTCCGAGAAGAGTTTCTACGGGTGTTGAATATAACAGGCTGCTCCAAATTATAGCTGTTCTTGAAAAGAGAATAGGTTTAAATCTTTCAAAACATGATGTTTATGTTAATGTCATAGGAGGGATTGAAATTGATGAACCGGCAGCAGATTTAGGAATCGCCTTAGCTATTGCCACATGTTTCAGAGATGTCGTTGTGGATTCAGATTGCGTGATTATTGGTGAAATCAGTTTATCAGGCGAAATAAGAAATGTTTCTGACATAGAAAAACGTATTTATGAAGCACAAAAATTAGGATTCAAAAAAGCTATAGTTCCTAAATTATCGAAAAAACTACCTCAAGGGCTTAGTGAAATAGAAATTATTCAAGTTCCCAGACTAATGGATGCAATAAAAGTTTGTGTATCAAAAAAATAAAGCAGTTATAAAATAACTGCTTTATTAACTTTATTAATATTTTAATTTAAGAAATCTAACGGCGGAATTTCCGATATTTCTTCATATAACTCAGGACTTACAGTATTAGGCGCCTGATATTCTTCTTCTAATGAATCTTCTAAAAGTTCCGACTGCATTTCGAGTAATTTATCATCGGCACAGGCAATATCTCTTCCTATAGATTTTATGGCAAGATATACAGCCTTTTCAGACGGAGCTCCGTCCTCTGATACTTTTTCCTGAACCTTATAACTTGCCCTGTTTTTATCAAGTTCATCAACAAAAGCATATTCGCCGTTATCAATAACACGTTTTCCCACTTCATCTTTTAATACTTTAGTTACGTATTTTTTCTGCGACATAAATCTGCAAGGAAGTACGAGTTCGGTTCCTATTACTTCTTCGGGGTCACGTTTTTCATATTTTTTAAACATTTCAGCTGCTGCTTGTAAATGACCGATTTCCATTTGCATCATTTCTTCCCAGATTAATTTTATTCTGTCATCAACTTCATCTTCGTAGCAGTTGTAATAATTACAAACTTCGGTAAACTCATGTAAAAGCCATTTTTCTAACATTGTTTCATTAGGGTCTATTAAAGTTTCATACATTGTTACGTGTTCTTCTTCCACGTCGCATATTTCAGCATATAAACGTTTTAAATCGGTATTACCGTACATAAATCCGTGTTCTGCATAGTAGTTATGAGTTTGTTGTTCACCTGAAACGAGAGTCATTATATTTACTTTTGTTTGAGGAGATGCAGTTTCTCTGTTATAAGGCTTTCTTATTCTTATAGCATTGCAGTTATGATGGTATTGTGTGGGTCTGCCGATAACAACATCAGTCATTTTATGCAAAATTTCGTTAGGATCTGTTTCTTCAATCATATAAGCAAATTGTGAATATCTGTATAAGTGGTCAAAATCTTCTAAAAGCCCGAAATCAAATGTTTCTTTTACATATTCATCGGGTTCATTCTGAGCAAGCCATGCCGTTAAATCAACAGCAACCTGTTCATACCCTAATGTAGTATCCAAAACAGTTTGATTTACAGGTGATAACCAGTTAACGGTTGTTTGCTGCATGTCCTCTATTCTTCTTGTACGGGCTACAAGCTTGTTAAGTTCCATGTCATCAGATTTTCTTATAAAACAATGTTTGAAAGTCCAAGCTTCCGTTTCTATACCGTTCATTAGTATTTGTCTTGTTCTTGTGTAGTTATCAACTTCCATTCTGTTAAAAGGACGTTTGACAATATCATGCCAAGTCCTTATTTGTTTATCTATAGGTATTCCTTTTTCTTTTAAAACATTCATTTTTCTATCCTTTCTTTTAAACACAAATAAAGCAAAAATGTTATAAGCAAAGTGCGTGGGCAAAAAGTTCGCCTACTTTATGGTTATAATAACGTCCGTCATCCTTAGCAAACAGATTTTCCCAATGACTTTCGGGAGTCCCGTCTGTCGA
Source organism: Candidatus Gastranaerophilales bacterium (assembly GCA_947589115.1). GTDB lineage: Bacteria > Cyanobacteriota > Vampirovibrionia > Gastranaerophilales > Gastranaerophilaceae > Avigastranaerophilus. Next base: position 4,429 of record CANPZP010000081.1, read on the forward strand.
ATATGACGGATTTGTCATCATTATATGGTGAGTGTTTGTATCATATCTGAGCGGAAATATATCATTAGTCTGCATAAAACTGGGTAATTTATCACTTGCCCGATAAAATGCAAATAAAGCGGTATTTATTCTGTGAAGTCTTTGTTCATAAGATATTCCGCCTTCATAATTGTCGTTTTCTATCTCAAC
>CANPZP010000082.1 GCA_947589115.1 Candidatus Gastranaerophilales bacterium
AAACTCATAAGTAACAATTAATAAATTTTAATATTATTTGCCGTTTTGTCAATTTTTAAGCATAAAAATACTTTTATAAATCAAGGAGTATGTTATGGAAATAGGCAATAATATAAATAATTTTTACAAAAATAATATCAATAATTCAAAGCCGATAAGAACAACCGATGTAAAAAAAGATACACAAGCAAAAGACACGGTAGTTTTATCAAATAAAAAAAAGAAGCTTATTAAAGCAGGAATTGCAGCAGGTTTAGCATCACTAGCTATCGGGCTTGCCATTTGGAAAAAGAAAAAAGCAATTAATGAAGTTCCTAAAGATTTAAAAAATTTATTTAAGTCTATAAAAAATAAAAAAGGAAAAGAATTTGTTGATGAGGCATATAATGGGCTTGTTAAGCATATGGGGCTTGAGGATGTAGCACCAAAATGCGTGGAAATCACAAAAAACCCCGACAGGGCTTTTAACAGAATAATGGGCGGGTACACATTTAATGACAATAAAATAAGTTACACTCAAGGTTTTATTAACAAATTATCAAAAAGTCAACAAGTATCATTGTTAAGACATGAATTAGAACATTGCAGCCAATATAATAAAATATTAAGAACAGAAGGGCTGGGCGCCGAAAAATTAGCTGAAACATTAGTTGAAAAATCCGTATCCACTCCTAATTTCTTCGGAAAAATATATAAAGATGAAGTATTTAAACATTTTCCGAAAGAACAGGCAGAAAAAGAACTTCAAGAAACAAAAAAGAAATATTTTGACGAAATAATTGAGCAGCTAAAGTCTGCACATAAGACGACACTCGAACTTCCCAAATATAAACCGGATTCAAAAGAAGGTAAACAGGCTTATGAATATTTAAAGGCGACAAAAGAATATGAAGGTTTGGGTTTCTTTGGGTTCGGAAGTGATAAATACAGAGAAAATCTGCTTGAAAAAGAAGCCTATGCCGCAGGCGAAAAATGTGCAAAATTATATAATGCCGTTACATCACCTATAAATAAAATTAAAGATGTATTAAGATTATGTCTTAATGAGTTTAAAAGTAAAACTTAATATTAATTTAATATCTTTTATTTTTTTATAATGTATTATATAAATATATACATTATAAAAGGACTGATTTATGTGCGGAATCGTAGGATATGCGGGAAAACGAGATGTTGTAAGTGTTTTATTTAAAGGGCTTACGAATTTAGAATACAGAGGCTATGATTCTGCCGGCATGGCATTAAGAGATGACGGTGAAATAAAAATATATAAGACACTGGGCAAGCTTATAAACCTTAAAAATGAACTTGAATTAAAAAAGAATGAAATACATCATCCCACTTCGGGAATAGGTCATATAAGATGGGCAACACACGGCAGTCCTTCATTGGTTAATGCGCATCCTCACACTTGTAACTGCGGTAAACTCGCCATTGTTCATAACGGGATTATTGAAAATTATAAAGAACTAAGAGAAGAGTTAATAAAAAAAGGCTGTACATTCAAGTCGCAAACAGATACGGAAACTATAGCCCACCTCGTAGCGAATGAATATTCAATCACAAAGAATCTTGAAGAAGCCGTCAGAAACTCAGTAAAAAAACTTCAAGGAGCGTATGCTGTATGCGTAATGCATAAGGATGTTCCTGATGTAATAATCGGCGCAAGAAAACATGCACCTATGCTGGTTGCAATAGGTGAAGATGAAAACTTTATAGCTAGTGATACTCCTGCAATAATTGAATATACTAAAAAAGCTATTTATCTGGATGATAATGAAATAGCGGTTGTTACAAAAAACTCGGTAAAAATTACAGATACAGAGGGAAACGAAATAAAAAAGAATATTGAAATACTTCCGTTTGAACCTGCAGCTCTCAGTAAACAGGGGTATAAACATTTTATGCTGAAAGAAATTCATGAGCAGCCTGACGTTATAAGAAACGTTCTAAACGGGAAACTTTTTGATATTGATGCACCTGTTATACTTAACGAAGTGAAAATTGATGCAGATACATTAAAAAAACTAAATAAAATAAAAATAATTGCCTGCGGAACTTCATTACATGCGGCGCTCGCAGGAAAATATTTAATAGAAGATTTTGCCGGAATAAGCGTTGAAGTTGAAGCATCAAGCGAATATATTTACAGGAAAACAACAACTGATGCATCTACATTGGTAATCGGAGTGTCGCAATCAGGAGAAACGGCAGATACAATTACCGCCATAAAACAAGCAAAATCCAAAAATTCTCACGTATTAATTATAACAAACAGACCTGATTCAAACATGGCAAGGCTCGCAGACAGCTTAATTCCCGTAAATGCAGGTATTGAAGTAAGTGTTGCGGCTACTAAATCCTATACGGCTCAATTAATTTCTTTTTACCTTTTGGCTATACATTTTGCGGAGATTAAAAATACTTTAGACAGCGAATTTTTAAAACACTTAAAACATGAATTAATTCAGATTCCGTCAAAAATAGAAACAATTCTTTCTGATTTAAAACCGATAAAAGAATGCGCAAAGAAATTTTCATCATATAAAAATTTCATATATATATCAAGAGGAATAAACTTGGCAACCGCATATGAAGGGGCATTAAAACTAAAAGAAATAAGCTATATAAATGCAACCGGATATCCTGCGGGCGAATTAAAACACGGCCCTATAGCGATGCTGGATGAAACAATGCCCGTACTTGCAATACTTATTCCCGGCGGAATAACATATGAAAAAATCCTTTCCAATTGCGAAGAAGCTAAAGCAAGAAATGCTAAATTAATTGCTCTGACTTCCTCCGATGATACAAATATCGATTCTATATTTGATATAGTTTTAAGAATACCTAAAGTCCCCGAGATACTCTCACCTGCAATGACTTGTGTGCCGTTACAGCTTCTTGCATACTTTATTGCGGAATATCTTGGAAAAGATGTTGACCAGCCAAGAAACTTAGCTAAATCTGTTACGGTAGAATAATGATTTTAACTAAAGAAATAAAAATTAAAATACCGGATAATTTAACCTCCGATTACATTGAAACCGAGCTAAAAAAAAGAGGCTGCAATGTATTACACTGGGCTATTATAGATTGCAGGGGAAATGACTACGTCCTAAGTATTTCAACAGAACAAAATTCAGAAGAACAAAATTTTTAGTCTATCTGAAAAATTTAGGAAGTAAGTATATTTAATTAAACCCGAAAGAACATAAAAAAAGCAGCCATGCGTTAGTGGCTGCAAATAGGAAGTAATTATTTTATATCGATTGTGATTTAAAAATTCTTATTTAACATTTTTCTCAAGTTTTTCAACTCTCTGAATTAATGCTTTATTTTGTTCAATAATAATTTTATTCTGTTCAGTAAGTTGTTTATTTTGAGATTCTAAAACGGTTATTCTCTTATCCAAACCCGATATTTTTGCCATCATATCTTGGAATTTAGCAAATAATTCCTTAATAGAATTAATCATTGCATAGAACATCTCATCTTCTGATATAACCAAATTACCTTCACTATCTTTTGATACGGAGTTCGGGAATATCTTTTGAAGTTCTTGTGCTATTACACCTACGTGCGGTGTTTTCTTTTTATCTTTCTTATAAGTGAAATTCTTAACCTGAACTTTATTTATTTCATTTAATCCTAATGTATAATCACTTTTTATATCTTTTAATTTTATATCAGATGTTTTATATACTGTCCCTGAATTAGTATATACATTTTCCGCATAAAATGAACCCTCTAAATGTAAATCTTTCGCTGTCCCAGGTTTCATATTTCCCCAAAGATAGTTGTTTTTAACCGAATTATAAGGCGATGAAGTAAGTTCAAATAAATAACCATCTTGGTGTTGATGAATACAAGAGAAGGAACCTATACATATATTATGATCTCCCTCTTTTACGTCATAACCTGCCCAGAAACCAAGGGCTGTATTATAATTTCCTTTTGTATTTTGTTGCAAAGAAAAGAAACCCAACGCAGTATTATGTCCCCCAGATGTATTAACTTGAGATGAATTTGTACCTATTGCTATATTATCAGAGCCTGAAACTTTTGAACCACTACTTCCAATTAATGCATTATTACCGATTGCTATATTATTATCTGATGCAATGTATTTACCTGCATTTACGCCAATTGCTACGTTTGCCGTACCAGTCGTAATACTTTCCATAGCACTTTTTCCAACCGCAGTATTTGAACTTGTATGTTGGCTGTTCAACATTGTATTTTCACCCAAAGCAGTATTTGAATTACCATCAATATTATTCCGTAAGGCATCATCACCAAAAGCAGCATTATTACTACCACCTACATTATCTTTTAATGCCCAATCACCAAATCCGGAATTTTGGTGACCCTTATTCTTTGAAAGAACCTGTCGTCCGAATGCATTGTTATATGTTCCGGTATTATTAGATAATGCTTCATTTCCGAAGGCATTATTACTATCACCTGTATTATTAGATAATGCTTTATTTCCGAAGGCATTATTATTTGAACCATTATTATTTCTAAGAGCTTCATTTCCAAATGCATTATTTCCCGAACCGCCATTTTGGGTCATTGCTTGAGTACCAAATGCATTATTATTACTTCCGGG
>CANPZP010000083.1 GCA_947589115.1 Candidatus Gastranaerophilales bacterium
CTAAAAAAGCAATGCGATGTGAGAGAACCACCATCTATATACTTTAAAAACAAATAAATAAACTCCTCAGGTGGGACAGCTACGGCTTCGCCTCCGCATACAGGCTCAGTCACACTCCGCTTCGCTTCGGATACAGGCTCACAATCTTCGCATTGCTTAGATGTTCGCTTTGTAATCCTCACTCCGTTGCGGTGCTTCGCTGTCTTGAAATTGCTTTTCGCTCCGGCTTGGTGTTCGCTCGGGCGTTGCCCTGTCGCTCACATTGCCCTCGCTTACCGGACTTCGTCCGTCCGCAATTTCGCTTTGTATTTTACCTACGGTTCTCATCCCACTTATAACAAAAAATAAAAAAATAAACTCCTCAGGTGGGACTCTCCTGAGATGTAGGCGAATAACATGAGCCGTACAGCTCAGGATACTCGAAGGGTAGAACCTTGAGCATTGCTAAAAAAGCAATGCGATGTGAGAGAACCACCATCTATATACTTTAAAAACAAATAAATAAACTCCTCAGGTGGGACTCGAACCTACAACCCTTCGGTTAACAGCCGAATGCTCTGCCATTGAGCTACTGAGGAATATTTATATTCTTATATTATCAAAAAAATTGAGATTGTAAAGTATTTTATTTTATTTTTTACCTCTTTTTTGCAAATAATTTATAATTGTAGTTGTAAATATTATTTATGATAAAATTTGAATATATTAGAATAAAAATCAATGTCCGGAATGTTTAAAAATACTAAAATTAATATATTTAATCTGATTATCAGTGGAATTATTTCAATAGTATGCACGGTAAAAATATACGGGTTTTTATACAATAAATTAGGCTGGAATAATCTGCCGGATTTTTATGTCGGTGTGAGTATTTATAACAATCATAATAAATACCTGGATTTGAGCGTTTATTTTATTTATTTGATTCTGTTTTTTATACTCTATATACTTTTAAATTACCTGTTTTTTTCTAATAAATTTTTAAATCGGGAGATAAATATAGATAAAAGCTCCTTTAATAAATCTGAGTGTTCACACCCCGTATTCCATAAATTTGTAGAGAGAATAAAACAAATAAAAATTCCTTTAAAAAGAATACTTTGTAAATACCAATTTTTTGCTTTATTGGGATATATTTTTCTCTATCCGTTTAACGGAAAATTTTATCCGGTTATAGTATTGGTAATTTTAACATTCATTATAACGGGAATAATTGATATAATAAAAAGAAAAGGGGAATCATTTTCACCGTGGGCAATAGCTCCGTTTATTTTTATCTTTTGCTTTAATCCTTACTTTAATCAGCTGCCTTCATTTGATGATCACCATATGGGTGAAAAAGTTGCTGCGTTTGTGATGCATGATAAATATAATATGGAATATTATAAAGATATAATGCTTGTTCACGGATTCCGAGATGTTTTACCTTCAATGACTGCTAAATATATATTTGGCTCTTTCAGTATTTATAATTCCTTATTATGTGAGGTCTTTTTTAATAATATTTTTATTATATTTAGTGCGGTTACTTTGATGTATTTATTTAATAATTGTATTTTAATGGCTTTACCTGTCATTATGATACCTGCTGATAATTTTACTAAATTATATTTTCTTACGTATATAATATTCCTTGAAAAAATATTTAATGTTGAGCAGTCTAAAATATATATATGACTTATATCGTTTTTTATTATTGCATTTGTCTTTATGATGAACTGGACTACTATGGGGTCATTTTGGGTAATCGCATCTTTGCCGCTGGTGTTTTATATGATTTATTTGGTTATTAAACAGAAAAATTCCTCAAAATATATTCAATTGTTCATTGCAGCCTTAGTTTTGGCATTGATTATATTTTTCAACAAAGAACTGATATATAATTACCTTCAGCAGGCTCAATTTTATATTAAAGGGAATTTGTACGTATTTGGTAACGATTTTGGAATATATAATTTTTCGTTTATTAATACAATCTATTATTTCCTTAAACTTTCTATTTTAATTTTTACTCCCCTCTTTATTTTAGAATTGATTAATTCAATAAAGAAAAAAGAGGTAAGCGGTATATTATTCTTTTCGTTTTTAATTTTGTTGCCTATAGTTTCTTTAAGTTATACACTTGGCAGAATAGATAATCAGTTTATGCCCAGAATCATGTATTTATCCATGTCTTTTTTAGCAGTAATGATTCCTTATTATATTCGTAAAAAATTCTCAAAAACTCTTTTAATACTAATTGTAATTATAACTTTCTTCTGTTTTTGGAAAGATGTTATTTTCAAAATTTCCCCGGACAGTCAAAATTTACGTTCGGGGGGGGGGTATAAATACTGAACAATACGGTGATTTAAACTTAAATTCGGAACCAAATCCATTAAAAGATAAAACATTTTATGACATTACAAATCATGGCATGTATTATATGTATTTGGATAAGAAAATACCTGTTGCTTATACCTCATTTTATAATTCAATCTCTACCGAACAGGCTGAAATTTCATTAAGAAATTTAATAAAAGTACAACCTGATATTATATTAATTTATTACGATATACTGATTTTTGATTCCGTTTACCCTTCATTGAGAATAAATCCAATCTACAGATGGATGCTGCTTTCAGAAAATTATAACTTAATAGGTAATTTTCAACTATCTGACATATTTTATTTAATGAAATCAAATCATAAGGTTAAATATTCCGCAGATGAATTGAAATTGCTGGATAAATTTCTTTCGAACAATGTATTGTATTTTTTACCGGAGGTTTGGGGAAACTCAACAGGTACACTTCCAATGTACGAAGTATCTCCTGATTTTACCTATGAAATAAAACAAAATAAACTGGTTCTGACATTTAAAGTCCCTCAACGAGGCAGAGATATTGATTTATTGTATTTAGAACCTTCTGTTAAGTTAAAAAATAAACAAATATACTATTTGATGAAAATTAACGGTTCTGATTCCAAACTTAATTTTTATTCAAATAAAAACGGAAATCTTTTAATTCCTATAGATAATTTCCCCTCTTGGCTCTTAAATAACGAAATAACAGAAATAACAATACTTTCTGACAAAGAATTATCTGATGAATATAATATAAAATTTTATAAACGAAAATATTCGGATGATTTACAATCTGTATTATAAAAAGTTTAATCTTGATATTTAATCGCAAGATAAAATTTATATATCATTCTTGTTAACTTCTCATTTTCCTTCATTGCTTTATTTAACTCTTCTATAAGGTAATCATGCTGATTATTATATTCACTAATAAACAAATCCGAAGGTGATATTTTTAATACCTGCATAATTTTATCTAAATTTTCCGCAGTCGGAAAATATCTTCCGTTTTCTATATTGCTTACGGATGAGGTTTCAATCCCTATGTATTCCGCCAGCTGCTCTTGCGTGAGCTTCTTTGACTTTCTTATTTCTTTTATTCTTTTTCCTAATAATTGCTTAATCATACTGTTATTATTACTTATTAATTTAATTATTTAATTATGCAAAACTTAATATTATTGATTAATTATTATGTTTTACAAATATAATAATTTGTATTACAATAAATTTTATTAAATTTATAAGGTTTCACAAAAAAAACAATATGAAAGAAAATACTGAGAGAATTAGCTATGTAACATTTTTACAATCATTAGCTGTTGTTTTGGTAATTATAGGTCATTGTTTGCCCAAACCTAATTTGGGAGATATATATCCTTATTGGGCTGAGTTTCTTCATAAATTTGTATATTCATTTCACATGCCGTTATTTTTCACAATAGCAGGGTTTTTACTTGCTAATTCATTCAGTAAACAAAGTATAAATTTAATGAGTTTTAAAGCATTTATTCAAAATAAATTTAAGAGAATAATAGTGCCGTATTTTGCAATAGGCACTTTAGCATATCTTTTAAAAGTTTTTATATTTAACAGGTTTGCATACAGACCTGCTCAAATCGGTGTAATTGCTTATATTAAATCAATGTTAGTACCATGGGATAATCCAAATATGTACATGTGGTTTTTGCCTACCATATTTTTTATATTCATACTAAGTTATTTAGTTTTAAATAGAAGCAATTATAAAAATAGTAATGTTTTTCTCTGGATAGCATTTTCGTTTATCATTTCATTTTTTGCGAATTATACGGATGTTTCATTTTTAAATATAAGCGGAATATTAAATTATTTATTTTATTTTTTTATTGGTATATTAATTTTTAGTTTCAAAGAATTGTTTTTTAAATATTTAAGTGAAAACGGAATAATAATATTTATAATTTTATTATTTTTTGAGCTGCAAATAATACCGTCTTTTAGATTTCATTGTTTCAATCATATTTTAAGTTATTTAACAGCAATAACGGGAATAATTTTATCGTTTATAATTGCGTATTATTGTTCAAGCAGAAATATAAAATTTTTAGGCGGAATTATAGATGGATTATACTATCAAATATATTTATTATCTTGGTTTTTTCAATGCGGAACAAGGGTATTTTATCAAATGCATTTGGTAAATTATCCTACGGTTTGCATAATTATGTTTATTTCAAGTTTTATATTTCCAATCTTAATTACGGCTATAATAAAGAA
>CANPZP010000084.1 GCA_947589115.1 Candidatus Gastranaerophilales bacterium
TCCTCCTCATCACGATTTGCGAAGGATTGCTTTTTTATTCGGGATAATAATTCTTCAACCTGTTTATCTGAAAGTTTATTTCCTTCAATACGGTTTGAAGACCCTACACTTTCAATCGTTGCAACCTTTTTTAAAGCTCTTAATTTTTCAGTAGCCATTTTGCCTAATAACTTCCAGGAACCCTTAAATTCATCTATTTCGGAAATTATAGTAAGCATTTGATTATTGATTTTTATATTGATATTTTCTAACATGCTGTACCTAATTAGACCTAATATGACCTAATAGTATATTATTTTTATCCGATTGTCAAGATTGCAAAACCTTAAATCATCAAACAAGTAATTGGTTTAACAAATTTCTTGGTATTATATAACTTTAGGTTTAATATAAATATCAGTAATTGTATAAACAGTTTTAAGACTTCCTGACGGAATTTTTGCTTCTTTCCCTTTCATAAGCAAAAATAACGGACATAATAGTACGCTTAAAACAATAGATAAAACCATTTTATCATCCGGTGCTTCGGTAATAACAGTTGATAGCGGTACGTAAGAATTATCAACGCCTTTTGTATGAAAATCATTTATTATAATTTTAGCCGATCTTCCAATCATTTCACGTTTTTGGAACTCTATATTTGCATTGACGGAAGTACCGGCTTTAATTAAAACAGTACCGTTACTATCAGTAACATCTTCTACAACAACAAATGAAACCTCATCTCCCGTTTTAATATTTTTTGTATTAATTTCACTTAAATTTTTAATCATAATCGGAGTATGTGCCGGTAAAAGTTTTTTCCCTGTCGCATTTGTCGATGCAATAAATGACGGGTATTCAAATGTTGCGGTAAATTCTTTGTTATTTGTTATAAATTCATATAAAGTTTGTTCTTCTTCAACAGCTGATGTTATTTGAGCGGGGAATAATCCTGCAAACGCCATAATAAGTGTAAGTGCAATTAGTTTTCTAATTTTCATATTTTTTCTCCAATTTCTTTAAAATAAAATTAATCGTAAATGTAATTAACATCCCCATAATGAGTCCTGTGCAAAATCTAATTATATTGCCCGTATTTATTTTAAACAGGTTGAGTATTATATCTGCCGAACATATAAAGACTATTATTATAAATGCTTTTAAACTGATATTTAGTTTATTAAAAAGTGCAATCAGGCAAGAAACGGTTGTCCCTATATAAACCCCAAGACACCTTGCACAAAGTGAAACGGGATAGCCCAATAGCCAAAAAGAGCGTGTTGGGTTTTGGTGGCATGCGTTTGAAAGAGTATAACTTAACTTTGCACTTAAATCATAGCTGCCGAAATGAGAAAGAAAAGGAACCGCTATCGCACTAAGCCAAAAGAAAGTGCTGTATAGGGCTAATAAAGTTATTAATATATTTCTTGCGTTTTTCAAATACTCACTCCGTTATGTACTTTTAAACTACATATTATTAGTATACTAAAAGGTCATCAATTTTGTAAATGCTTACAAATAATCTTTGTACAACTATATAGGTGGTAGAAAAGTCTTAAAAAATACACCAAAATAGGTGGTATGAATAAGGATAAAAGCAGACATTTAAACTCATATAAAAAGCTGGGAATGAATATAAGAAATATTAGAACTAACAAAAAACTTTCTCAGGAAGAGTTAGCTTTTAGAATTTCAAGTGCAAGAAATTATATCGGTTGTATTGAACGAGGTGAAAAATTCCCCAGTCTTGCTATTTTAATGGATATTGCATCTGCTTTAAATTGTAAAGTTCAAGATTTGCTTTTCGATATATAGCTGTTGTAAACAGGATTAAAAATGTTTAATTAATAATCTCCTTTCTTGTGGATTATTTACAGCACCAATTAAATACTAACATTTATGATGTAAAAATGCAACAATCAGATAATGAAAAATTTTTTACTAAAATTTCAGGTGAATTGTTTAAAGAAATTCGTAAAGAAGGTTCAAAAAATTCTTTGAATAAATTTGCCCGAGAATATGATATTGACAGAGGTAATCTCAGTAAAATTGAAAGGGGACTTTTATCTTGCAGATTACTTACTGCTTGGAAAATAGCGGAAGCTTCAGGCATTAAGTTTTCAGATTTTGCATTAAGACTCGAGAAAAAACTCGGGCAAAATTTTAAATTAATTGATGAATAAATGGTTAAGTTATTTTATGGATGTAAAAAGCGAAATTAAAAGTTTAATAGCAAAAAAGGCAACAACACTTAAGAAAGTGTGTGAAATGCTTGAAACATCAAAAAATGTAAAAATATCTCCTAATAATATTACAAATAAATTAAGAAGAAAAACCGTAAAATTTGATGAAGTACAAGATATAATTGAAATTTTGGGTTATCATATTGAGTTTATAGAAAATAAATAAAGTCTTATGAATGCTTTAATTTATTGTTTTCGTATATCATGTAATCTCTTTTCAAATAATTTACTTGATTAAACTTTATGTTTAATTTATAAATACACATGAACAATAAATCATGGTAGGTATAAAAGGAGATAGAAAAACTATGGTAAATGTTGCAATTAACGGATTCGGAAGAATCGGAAGAAACACTTTAAGAGCAGCAATCAAAGAAGGTATCTTTGACAAAATTAATTATGTTGCTATAAATGACCCGGGTTTAAAAGCAGAAGATGCTGCAAGATTATTAAAATATGACTCTGTAATGGGCAGATTTGAAGGCAGTGTTGAAGCTTACGATGAAGGCATTATTGTTAACGGTAAAAAAATTAAATTTTATGCTGAAAAAGATCCCGCACAACTTCCTTGGAAAGATTTAGGGGTTGAAGTTGTTGTTGAATCAACAGGTTTCTTTACAGACGGCGAAAAAGCAAAAGCTCATATAACAGCAGGTGCTAAAAAGGTTATTATTTCAGCTCCCGCTACAAACGAAGATATTACAATTGTTCTTGGTGTAAACGACGATATGTATGACCCTGGTAAACACAATGTAATATCAATGGCTTCTTGTACAACAAACTGCTTAGCTCCCGTAGCTAAAGTTATTAAAGAAAAATTCGGTATTGTTAAAGGTTTAATGACAACAGTTCACTCATACACAGGTGACCAAAGAATTTTAGACGCAGGTCATAAAGACCCTCGCCGTGCAAGAGCAGGCGCTTTAAATATTGTTCCTACTAAAACTGGTGCTGCTAAAGCTGTTGCATTAGTTATTCCTGAATTAAAAGGAAAATTAGACGGTTTTGCTATGAGAGTTCCTACTCCGGATGTATCTTTAGTAGATGTTGTATTTGAAGTTGAAAGAGATGTAACCGTTGAAGAAGTTAATGCAGCATTAAAAGCAGGTGCAGATGGTCACGTATTATGCTACTCTGAAGAACCGTTAGTATCTTCAGACTATATCGGAACACATCAATCTTCAACTGTTGACGCACAATTAACAAGAGTTATGGGCGGAAATATGGTTAAGATTATTTCTTGGTACGATAACGAATGCGGTTATTCTACAAGATTAGCTGAAACAACATTAATGGTTGCTTCTAAATTATAATTTTTAGAATAAGTCAATTTAAAAAGGGGACTGCTTTAATTAAGCAGCCCCTTTTTTATTTAATATTAATAAAACTTAATACAAATAAAATTTAAAAATTAGATATAATTTGTTTTATTTTTAAAAATTTTTTTTAAAAAATCGTATAAAATAAGGAAATTTTTTAAAAAATTAGAAAATTTTTATTAATAAAACAATAATATTTAGTATAAAATAATTTAAAGAAGTGTATAAAATACAATAAATTTATTTCCAAAAAAATCATGTTTGAAATACAATAAAAAAGCTGATAAAAAAGAGGACTATTAATCGTGGGTTTAACGTTTCAGGAATTAATATTGAATTTATCGAAGTTTTGGAGTGATTACGGTTGTATAATACAACAGCCTTATGATATAGAAAAGGGTGCAAGCACAATGAACCCTGCAACGTTTTTGCGTTCATTGGGCCCAGAACCTTGGAATACTGCAATGGTAGAACCTTGCAGAAGACCCACCGACGCAAGATACGGCGAAAACCCTAACAGATTAGGGCATTATTTTCAGTATCAGGTTATACTTAAACCTTCGCCCGAAAACTCTCAAGAGTTGTATTTAAAGAGCTTAGAGGCTATGGGGATAGATTTATCAAAGCATGATGTAAGATTTGTTGAAGATAACTGGGAATCACCAACATTAGGTGCAGCAGGTGTCGGCTGGGAAGTTTGGCTTGACGGCATGGAAATTACTCAATTTACGTATTTTCAGCAGGTAGGCGGGC
>CANPZP010000085.1 GCA_947589115.1 Candidatus Gastranaerophilales bacterium
TGCCAGATTGAATTCCTTCAGCCATCCGGTAAGATGCTGAAACAAGTTCAGCATGACAATATGATGTCACCCTGAACACCCCTGTGTCATCCTGAATGTCCCTGTGTCACCCTGAATGCCCCAGTGTCACCCTGAATTTATTTCAGGGTCTTACCAACTAAGCACCGGATTTTTCACTTGGCGCAACTCATTCTGCCAGATTGAATTCCTTCAGCCATCCGGTAAGATGCTGAAACAAGTTCAGCATGACAATATGATGTCACCCTGAATGTCCCTGTGTCAACCTGAACGCCCTTTTGTCACCCTGAATTTATTTCAGGGTCTTACCAACTAAGCACCGGACTTCGTCTGTAAGGAATTTCTCTTTATACTTAATCCAACTTTAATTCGGCTCTGCCGGCCGTCCGGAAATTACGTCTTGTAATTTCTTAATCGCTCGCTTGTTAGGACTTCGTTTCAAGACTGCTTATGCAGCAGTCTTTTCACTTCGCCACTGCTCGCTTTACGGACTTACATTTCGCTATCGCTCAATGTATCGTCCGTCAAAAATTACGCAGTTCAGCATGACAATATGATGTCACCCTGAACGACATTGTATCACCCTGAATGCCCCAGTGTCACCCTGAATTTATTTCAGGGTCTTACCAACTATGCACCGGATTTTTCACTTGGCGCAACTCATTCTGCCAGATTGAATTCCTTCAGCCATCCGGTAAGACGCTGAAACAAGTTCAGCATGACAATATGATGTCACCCTAAACACCCCTGTGTCACCCTGAACTCGTTTCAGGGTCTAATATCTTCCGTATGTTATAATAAAACAATGGACAAAACTTATGCTAATTAATTTAATAAAAGAAATTAATTTCGAATTTTAGGAATTATCTGAAAATTGGTAAGATGCTGAAACAAGTTCAGCATGACAGAAAAATTAGAAAAATAGAAAAAAACTAAAAAAAATAAGATGCTGAAACTGTCTTGGATTTCCTCCACGCTCGAACAGATTCGCGGTTGAACCTTCGATTCAAGTCCGCTCAATGTTCTCGCTATCCAGACTGGGCTTCGCTGTCGTCCGTCCGGAAATCCGCAGTTCAGCATGACAATTTTATTACGCAATAAGAAATTCGTTTTTTAATAATTTGTTGTTAATTGAGTAGTTTGCTTTTCCGGAAAGTTGCCTTCCTGTTTGGATTTGAGCTGACGGAAATACGAAAACTACCCGTTCATGAAAACGGTCTTTTCGGACTTTAAGTTATCTCTCACTATTTATAATCTCATCAATCTTTCCTGTAATAATCAGTGGAATGTTATAAAGTCCATTGTTTATTTCAAAATCTGCCAAGCTATTTCTTATACTTATTTCAGGCTTTATTTTTTCCCTATAAACCTTTAGCGATTTTGCTTGCAAGTTTGTTGTTGCTTTTACTTCAACAGGGATTACATAGCCGTCAGTTTGAATTACGAAATCAATTTCCGCATTTCCTGATTTACTTATCCAATAAGCAACTTCAATATCTTCAAGTGTTTTTTGCTGCTGCAGAACATATTGCTCTGCTAATGCACCATTAAATTCGGTAAAAATTTTATCTCCGTCAATTAATGTTCTTGCAGGAAGTTTACTCAAAGCACAAGGCAGACCTACATATAAAATAAACAGCTTAAATGCTTTTGTATCTTCATAGGCTTTAATCGGTAGTGCTGGTTTAGTTATACGGTTGATTTTATAAACAAGACCGCAATTTATAAGCCAAGATAAAGCTTTCTCAAATTCATCCGCCCTTGCGCCTTGTTTAATTTTTTTATATACAAATTTTTTACTCTCTTGCGTTAATTGGTTTGAAATTGATTCCCAACGTAAATCTATTTTCAGTTTCCCCGTTGAAGAAATATGTTTTGAAAAATCACTGCGATAAGTTTCTAAAATAGTTTCCTGAACTTTTCTTACTTTCTTAAAATCATTTGTTTCTATAAATAAATTAACAACTTCAGGCATTCCGCCGATATAATAATATTTTTTGAGCCATTCAATATATTTTGGTTTAAATGTTTTTATATTATCAGAATTTGGATTTTCCAATAATTTGACAAAATTCTCTTCTCAGATTGCTTCTAAAAATTCTAAAAATGATAGTGGATATAAGTCCAAAAAATCAACTTTACCAACCGGGAATGAAATATTTTCGTGCAGCGCAACACCAAGCAAACTTCCTGCTGATATAATATGATACTGCGGATTATTTTCATAAAAATATTTTAACGTTGTTAAGGCTTTCGGGCATTCTTGTATTTCATCAAGAATAATCAGCATATTATCAACATCAATTTTTGAATATTCAAGTTCCAGACCTTCAATAATTCGGTTAGTATTTAAATCTTTTGAAAAATGCTCACGCATTAAGTCATTATTTTCAAAGTTTATGTAAATAGTTTTTTTGTAATGCGATTTGCCAAACTCTTTCATAAGCCAAGTTTTACCGACTTGTCTTGCTCCCCTTATTATAAGAGGCTTTCTTGTTTTACTCTCTTTCCAAGCTATTAGTTTGTTAATGGCGTATCTTTGCATAAACTTCCTCTTTAATATCTTATCATTTCTTGATGTTCATAACTTCTATAAACAGTCGATATTTTACATTTTTCGATGAAGTTTTTTTAAAATTTTACACTTTTTCTATAGACTTTTTAAAAAATTCTTCATTTTTTCAATGAACTATTTATATCGTGTAAATAATACTTTTGTATCGGGGAAAAGTTGTAAAAACTGGACAAAGAATTAAGGGGTTGGGCGGTGCAATCTTTTCATTTTTTGCCCTTAAATTCAAATATTGTCTGCTTTTCATAATTTGTTTCGGACAAGCAAAACCACTTGAAATTATTGAATGGCAATTTATAATAGTTTTCTGTTTTTATATTTATAGAAATGGGTAGAAAAAGTTATGTATATTTCTCGTGATTTTAGTGTTCCAAAAAATAATATACAAAAATTTAATTCTGAAAAATCATACAGAACCGTCAATGTAAATCCGATTGTCAATGGCAGTTCGAAACTGGCACCGTTGCAGGAGGATTTTTTTCATTGTGTAACGAAGCCGGGGAATATTAAAAAATCAGAAACTGAAATTCAATATATTCAGAAATTATATGATGAAGTTATAGAAACAGTAAGAAGTCAAAATCCAATGTTTGATGAATTAAAGATTCCTACACCTAAAATTAATATAATCAAAGATTCTGAAAACGGTGAATCGGGGAATGCTTATTATACAATTTATACTAATTCTATTTTTATCAAGGAATCACAAATAACCGATGATTTTTATATGTGTTTAGTAACGAAAAAAGACGGGACAAAAATACCTTTCGGTGTGTGTGCTCAAAGTGATAAAGAAAATGTTGAAAAATTAATAAAAGATGCATATAAAGATGTAAATAGAATTGACACAATAAAATTAACAGAGAATGAAAAACGATTGTATTTAAAGAGTGTTCTTGCTCATGAATTAAGACATTGTTTACAAGAGCATATGAGTGTATCTATCGGGGATTCAAATGCCTACCTTGCTCAAAAACAATCAGATGTAAAAAAACTATTGGATGCTACTAAAGAATTGGCTGATATATATAAAGACAGCGATAATCCTGAGGATGAAAAAAAGTATGAAAATTATATGGAAGAATTAAAAAGCAAGGAGAAAAAATATTCCTATATATTAAATTTTAAACCTGCCAAAGTATTAGATGAAAATGCAGAACTTAATTTTTCTGTCAATTCTAAGGAAGATAACAGAAAATGGTCTGTTAAAAATCATTTTTTGAAATCAGCTTTAGATCACAATAAAGATTATTACTCATCACCCTTTGAAATGGATGCGTATCATTACGAGGAAGAATATATTCTAAGTCAATATCAAGAAAATAAAGATAAATACAGATTTGAACCCGTTCTGGCAATGGTTATGTGGGTATCGAATAACTACAGCAATATTGACAAATTAAAAAAATACGGATATGAAGAACTAAATTAATATTCAATAAAATTTTTAATATTTTTTTGAACTGTTTTATCAATTTGATATCCCAAAAAAACACTTAAATTTTTATCGGATGCTTTTTTCGGGATTTTGAAAAGGAGCAAAAATTTTATATGAATTTTATTACCTTGGCATATATTTTATTGTATATATTATCAACAAAATTTACCGGATGTTGTTTAAATATTTTAACTCTCAATTT
>CANPZP010000086.1 GCA_947589115.1 Candidatus Gastranaerophilales bacterium
GCAAGAAAATAATATGCAAAACATTCTCTTAATGTCAAATAATAATCTGAAACAATATCATCATTACTATCAAACAATGCATAACCTTGACCTTGAACTTCAGAAATATAATAACTATTTCCATCTTTAGAAAAAATATTAGGGCTATTTTTTGTACTAAAAGAATAACCATTACTTAAGCGATGTCCATCTTTATCATATCTACGAACACAAACATCATTTAAACCATTCATACGAAAATAACAAAAATCTCTGCTTATATATCCATCCATATCATTACCATTGTTACTTCCCATACAGAAAATATATCCATTAGGAGAAAAATAATAAAGATTAGAAGAACCACCACTACCATTCAAATAAGAAAAATTTGCATCTTTATAATTTTTACCCATCACGCAAAAGTAACCTTTGCCACAAGTTACTATATTACAAGAATTAATATTACAAGTAGAAAGAAGATTATAAAGAATTGACAAATCTGTATTTTCAAAATCTTCAAAATCATTTATAACATTTGAAACTTTATCATCAGCATAAGCAAAAATATCAAATTTATCTTTTATAAAAGAATATAGAGCAGATAAAAGATTAGATGATAAATTAACAGAAATATTCTTACCTTCGTCATAATCACATATATCTCTAATAGTAGTAGTCTGACTTAACTCTTGTTTAATTTTATCTTTTAACTCATCTGATAATAAACCAGCAGTCAAACCAGATACACCTGCGGAAACACAAGAAGCAATATTACAAGAATTAAAATATGAAGCACAAGCATCATTAACTTTATTTACAATATCTTGTCTAATATCTTCTTGTGTATCAACATAATCAAGCCATTGCTGTACAGAATAATCAAGAATATCATCACCGAAAACATCGAGAAGAAGACCAACGAGCGATGTTGATGCTGCATTAACGCTGAAAAAAGCAAATGAGCAACTTACAAAGATTATAAACATTGAACATAAAGAACATAAAAAAACTATTATAAAGCGTCTTGGCTTACTAACTTCGTATATCATCAAAATCACCTAAAACTCTTAATTACTTCATTACAGGATCAATGTTTTGAATTTCTTGAATATATTGTTCGTATATATCGTAATCATCATCTGAAATAAGCTTTTCAAATACTGTTATTTCTTCGTCTTCTTTAGCTATGAATACACAGTATAAATCTACTTGAATTGCTACATCTTTTTTTATGTCTTCTTTAAATTCAATATTATCTATCTTTTTCAAAAATTCATTAAGTTTATTAATATATATGTCTATTATATAATCACTGTTTTCATTATAATAACTAATTGAACATTTATCTTTCTCCTTGAATTTAATTTTTAATTTATCAATTTCATATAAAACTTCATTGATTTGTAAATTGTAGTCTGTGTATTTTACTTTATTATATTTCATATCGACGCCATCGTCGTAGTATTTGTATTTATCTAGACAACAACATTTTAAATGTTGTGTAATATTAGATCGTATTCTATTTAATACATTTATTTTTGCTATTTTTAATATTTCTTCATCTTTTTTGTATGCAAAGTTTCTATTTCTATACATATTTAAAACCTACTTTCTTTATTATTTTTCAAGCTAACTTCATATATCATCAAAATCACATAAACCTCGAACAACAGAAACACTTGCACTTTGCAAATCAGAATTTGAAATGTTTCTTAAATGATAACAAAGAAAGACAGCATTTAAGAAAAATAAGATAATATTAATTGCAGTTATCAAAGATAAAATTAAAACAAACTTTTTCATTTTTATCACCACCTTAATTTTAAAAAGAATGGGGGAAGTTAATCCCCCAATTAATTAAATTAGTGAGCGCCTCGGCGTGTTGCCCAGAACGCTCTTGCAATCATACCGACAGCCGAACACCCAAGAGCGAACGCCAACCAGGGGTTTCCTGTTACACCGTTCCAGAACGTACCCATAGCATCAAAAACAGAGCCTATTGCAGTAACAATTGTAAAACTTTCCATAATTATTAACTCCTTTCATACATCAACTAAAAATGATTTACATCATAGATATAACCAGTAGAATCATATTGAACATCGATTATATCGCCGACGGACACATCAAAATCTGAAAAATCACCAAATAAACTAACTTGTTTAGCAACTCTACCCAACGCATTGTTGCTTAAATCCCTTTTAGAAAAATCAGAAAGAGTATGTAAAATTTTAAACTCTTTGTTTTCTTTCGTCTTTAATAACTGAATACCTACCACTTCGTATAACATTCTTATCCACCTACCTCAAAAAAATTTTTAAACCTTTTTGGTCTAAATATATTTTAAACCTTTTAGGTTTAAAAGTCAATACCACAAAAAGTTCTATAATAAAATAAAGTTGGTGGTAAAATTGAAATATAATGAAATTTTAAAATCGTTAAGAGAAGATAGAGATATGACACAAACAGAACTTGCAAAAATATTTAATTTAACACAAAGACAAATATCAAATTATGAAGTTGGGAGAAACGAGCCAGCATATGATATATTAATAAAATATGCAAAATACTTTAATGTTTCAATAGATTATATATTAGGTATAAAAAATGACGAAAGAAAAACATACAATATAAAGAACCAAAATATTATAAACGGAGGAAATAACATAAATATAAAAAATAAATAAGGTAGAAATAAGAATGATAATTAAGGATAATATATTATATAAAGCGGAATACGAAGATATAAATGATAAAGGAATTTTTATAGTTCCTGCTAATATAAGCAGAATAGAAAATTACGCATTTTTTAATTTAGAAGATAAATTAAAAATTATAGAAATACCAGAAAGTGTAATTTATATTGGTAACGATAATTTTCTTAATTTTGATGAAAATTATACAGGTGATTATGATTATATATATTGCATTTTAGTAACAATAAAATGCAAAAAAAATTCATACGCAGAACAATACGCAAAAAATAAAAAAATAAAAATAGAATACATATAAAAAATATATACACTCAAAAAGTACGCTCAAAAAAAAGCAAGCACTTGACAGCTACGTCTTGCTTGTGCTGTTTCATCGTTGCCGAAGACAACTCAAAAACACACATTTTTGAAATTGTCTTCGGCTTTTCAAGTTTAGCACAAGCGACTTGCTGCCAAGTGTGTTTCGCTTCGCTCAACACTTTTTTTATCGCTCAATAAAAATTTTTAGATTGCCTCTCCCAATCTAAAAACACAAATTTGTCTTGAGAATACTTGTCTATAGCAGAGCAGAGCCGGCTGCGAAAAACAGAAGAGGCAGCCACACAGCTGACTATAAAAACGCTGATTATATCCAACTTTTTAGTACACAAGATGAAGCAACAATATGCAATTTCAAATAAAAATAGAAAAAAACCTGTGCCGGCGAAAAAAACAAAAATGACTACTTAACAATTTGTATAAATTGTACAAACTTTTAAAAAGTCAAATTTTATAGATTTTTATTGTTGCAAAAAACTTAAAAAATGCTGATTATATCTAACTTTTTTAACATATATATTTTTAAAAAATTTGACAAATTTATAATTTAGTGAAATTGCATAAATTATTTTAATTAAAATTTTTTAAAGTTCGCCGGCAGGAGCAGGAGCAGAGCCGGCTGAGAAAAACAGAAAAGGCAGCCACACAGCTGACTATAAAAACGCTGATTATATCTAACTTTTTAGTACACAAGATGAAGCAACAATATGCAATTTCAAATAAAAATAGAAAAAAACCTGTGCCGGCGAAAAAAACAAAAATGACTACTTAACAATTTGTATAAATTGTACAAACTTTTAAAAAGTCAAATTTTATAGATTTTTATTGTTGCAAAAAACTTAAAAAATGCTGATTATATCTAACTTTTTTAACATATATATTTTTAAAAAATTTGACAAATTTATAATTTAGTGAAATTGCATAAATTATTTTAATTAAAATTTTTTAAAGTTCGCCGGCGGGACATCGTTTCGCTATAAAACTACTATAAAAATCTTTGATTAAAAAAAGCTATCGGGAGATATTCTCGATAGCTTTTTTATTTATCATTATGCTACATCAAAACAGAACAGCAGTATATGTTTTGTGTAGTTGGGGGAAGAGAATTGAAAATTTAAGAAAAATTAAACAAAAATTAAACTACACAAACACG
>CANPZP010000087.1 GCA_947589115.1 Candidatus Gastranaerophilales bacterium
TTCCGTCAGTTGTCCATTTAAATACGCTGTCATTCGTACTTGCTTTTCTCGTAAATGTCGGGATGGTGGCTGATATAATTACGCTCACCGCAAGCAGAGCAATCAACAGCTCTGCCATAGAAAATGCTCTTTGTTTCCTACTCATAAATCTTTCTTTCCATCTTTTAATATAATTAAACTTCTATTAATTCTTATTCCCAAGAAAATGATTTTTAATCATTTTCTTAAAAATATTTTATATTTTTATTATAATTTATACTCAAAAAATTGTTAAGAGGCTTAATATTTTTTAATCTGTTTAGTGGAGTATTTATTCGTTAATTTTGTTTATCAGTGTTTCAATATCTTTTGAAAGATGCCTGTCATGCACCATATCCGTTTTTACTTTTTGATGTGAGTGCATAACAGTTGTGTGTTTACGGTTAAAATAATCACCGATGGCAGGGAAACTCTCATCTGTCATTTCTCTTGAAAGATATATTGCAACCTGACGGGCATTTGCAGTCTTTTGCGCCCTGTTCGTACTCTTGATATCCTCTATCGATATATTGTAATAACTTGACACTATGTCTATTATTCCGTTAACGGTTATTGTTTTTCTCTTATCGTTATATTTAATAATTTTTTTCACAATGTCAACCGTAATTGGAAGCTCATTTATAGAAGTATAAGCACTGACGGTATTAAATGCTCCTTCAAGTTCTCTGACGTTTTTATTATATACACTTGCTAAAAATTCAATAACATCAAGAGGCATTATAACGTTATTATCAGCACATAATTTAGTTAAAATAGCCATCCTTGTTTCTATGTCAGGGGGCTGAATATCCGCCAGCAGCCCCATTTGAAACCTTGTTTTTAATCTGTCGGGAGCATTTTTTAATTCCTCAGGCGCCCTGTCTGATGTAAATACTATTTGTTTTCCTGCTTGATGAAGCGCTTCAAAGGTATTAAACATTTCTTCTTCGGTTCTTTGTTTACCTATAATCAGTTGTATATCATCAACCAACAAGACATCAAGATTATGATATTTATCCCTGAATTTATTCATATTCCTGCTGCTGCCTTTTCTGTCCGCTTTATCAGTGCCTTCAACCAGTGAAGCAACCAAATCCCTGATAAAATTTTCGGAAGTTATATATTTTACTTTTAATTTAGGCTTTTTGAAAAGAATATCATGCCCGATAGCCTGCAATAAATGGGTTTTGCCAAGCCCTGAACCGCCGTATATGAAAAGAGGATTATACTGCTTGCCCGGGTCATTAGCAACCGCCTTTGCCACTGCATATGCAAATTTATTATTTGCACCGACCACAAAATTATCAAATTTATATTTTAAATTTAAGTTGCAATCTGAGTGCATTTGTTTTAATACGTCATACTTTGAAGTTATCCTGTTTTCAAGATTTTTTATAAACTCTTTATCTTCTTCTTTTTTTGCTCTTTGACGTTCTTTTTCAAGTTTTTTATGAACTGCCTCATCATATATAACTTTAAAATAAACCTCTTTTGAACAAACCTCTGACAATGCGGAAGAAATATCTTTTTGGTGTTTTTGCAGAATTTGCACAACGAGATTCTGCCCCGTTAAAGCAGTAAAGCAATTATCCTCAAATGAATGAGGAATAAGCGGAAGCACCCATGAATTATAGGTAGTCTCCAGCATGGTATCCTTTAGTATAACAAGGACTTTATCCCAGATTTCTTTAACTAATTTGTCTTCCATTTCCTTATTTATCGGTTTTAGTTCACTTTAGTAGTAAGTCTTAAATGCAGTTCACGTAATTGTTCTTCGGCAGCCATAGCAGGTGCATCAGTCATTAAACACTTTGCAGCCGAGTTTTTAGGAAATGCGATAACATCTCTTATTGAATTGGTTTTTGCAAGCAGAGCAACAACTCTGTCTAACCCCAAAGCCAAACCTGCATGAGGCGGAGTTCCGTATTTAAATGCGTTTATCATAAATCCGAATTTTTCTTTTGTTTCTTCATCGGATAATCCCAAAGCTTTAAATACACGCTCTTGAATCTCAGAAGAATGGATTCTCACCGAACCTCCGCCAAGTTCATTACCGTTATATACTATATCATACGCAATAGAACGGCAGTTTGCAGGGTCGGACTCCATTTTGTCTATGTCCTCTAAATTCGGCATCGTAAACGGATGGTGTACGGATACATATCTGTTATATTCTTCTGAAAACTCAAACATCGGGAAATCTACCACCCATAACAACGAATGTTTATCAGGGTCAATTAAATTAAGCTTTTCACCAAAGTATAATCTGAATCTGCCCATAACATCATATGTAATTTTTGGTTTATCGGCAACAAAGAATATAACATCCCCTTTATCGGCACCAAGTCGTTCTTTTATTTTTTGTGCCTGCTCGTCAGTTAAGAACTTAAGTACCGGAGATTTTGCGCTTCCGTCCTCTAAATACATTATATTTGCAAGCGCTTTCGCTCCGAATGATACTGCTAATTTAGTTAAATCATCCATCTCTTTTCTTGAATAATTTGCAATACCAGGAATCTTTATGGCTCTAACTATTCCGCCTGCTTTTAATGTATCTTTTATTATATCAAAGTTTGATTCCATAATTATATCGCCGATATCATGAAGTTCCAAACCGAATCTTAAATCGGGTCTGTCGCTTCCGTATTTATCCATAGCTTCTTTATATGTTATTACAGGTAATTTTTCAGGGGTATCATATCCGACTATTTTAAAGATTTCTCTCAATAACCCTTCAACCATGTTCATAATGTCCTCTTGTTTTACAAAAGACATTTCCATGTCAACCTGAGTAAATTCAGGCTGTCTGTCTGCTCTTAAATCCTCATCACGGAAACATTTCGCTATTTGATAATAACGTTCAATACCTCCTACCATAAGCAATTGTTTGAAAATTTGAGGCGACTGAGGCAGCGCATAAAACTTTCCCGGCTGAACTCTGCTGGGGACTAAATAATCTCTTGCACCCTCAGGAGTCGTTTTTATTAATATCGGGGTTTCCACCTCCATAAAGTTTTGACTGTTTAAATAATTTCTTATTGTTGTCACTATTTTATGTCTTAATTTCAAACAGTTCAGCACCTTTTCTTGTCTTAAATCCAAGTAACGATACTTTAATCTTATATCTTCACTCACATCATCCGCATTTAACGGGAACGGCATTACCTGCGCCGTCGATAAAATTTCTATGGATTTAGGATATACTTCTATATCTCCCGTAGGAAGCTTTTCATTATATGTTTCTGCCGGACGCTCTGACACAATCCCGCTTGCCTTTATTACATACTCATCTCTTAACTTTTGAAATACGTCATAAACTTCAGGATTCTTTTGAGGGTCGGATACTAACTGAAATAACCCTGATTTATCTCTTACTTCAACAAATATTATTCCGCCTAAATCTCTTACGGCTGACACCCAGCCCGCAACAGTTACTTCTTTTCCTATTTCATTTTTTGTTATTTCTCCGCAGCCATGCGTTTTCATTGATGTTGTTGTTAGCATATTATTTCCCTGTCACTCACTTTTTAATCATAATTATAAATTTAACTCAAAAATAATTTATTTTCAAAAATTATATTTTCCGTTTTTTTACTCTTACTCCTTCAACCGCATACACGTTTTCTATAGCTATAAATGCCCTTGGGTCAACCTGCTTCGCTATTTCTTTTAACTTCTGTACCTGCAGCCTCGATATTACACAATATACAAGCCTTTTGTTTAAGCCAGAATACCCGCCTTGTGCATCTATATACGTTACGCTTACATCCATTTTCTCCATTATCTCTTTTCCGATTTCATCGGAATAATCCGTTATTACAAATACTGATTTCGATTCGTTTAATCCTTCTATTACAAAATCCATTGTCTTATATGCCACAAAATATGTAATTATTGAATACATGGCATGCTGCCAATCATATACAAATCCGGCTATTGAAAATATAAACAGGTTAATAACCATTATTATTTCACCCACGGAAAAACTTATTTTCTTCTTTAAATAGATTGATAATATCTCTGTTCCGTCAACGGATGAACCGTTTCTTATTATCATTCCGACCCCAAAACCCAGTATAAGTCCGCCGAATATTGATACCAATATAAGTTCCAGATTATTTATAATACAATTGCCGTGCAA
>CANPZP010000088.1 GCA_947589115.1 Candidatus Gastranaerophilales bacterium
TTACTTATCTTTTTAGTATGATATGCAATTTCCTGCCTCATTGTCTGACGGGATAAAAACAATTCTCTTTCAAATGGCTTTAAAGGTAATTCATCCTCGTACAAATTTATTAAGAATTTGTGTATATTAATTTTAGTTTCAATATTAATTTTTTTTCTTATTTCATTTTTCATGTAGTCTTTTATGTAATACATTCCGAATTTTTCGGAAATTACATGTTTTTGCATAAGAAATATTAAATCATCTTCATCTGCAATTTTTGTTTCCGTTAAAAATTTTCTGGGAACTCCATGCCTCAATGTTGCCAATAAAATTAACAATTTTATAAATTTATCGGACGACACTGATAGTATTTTTTCTATTACAAAATCCTGTATATTTTTTGCCGATTTTTTATACTCTGAAAGGAATATATCCAATTTAATATTTAAAAGATTAATTATTAATACGGACAATTCAATTAAAAAATAATGTCCTCTTGTTATTTTGTAGAACTCTTCCGTTTCATACTTAGAGCCTGATATTTTATTTAATCCCAAATATTCATCTGCTTCTTCTTTTGTTAATGCTTTTAAAGCACTTTCCGTTACGGAGTCTTGTGATATTAAATTGTCTTTTTTAAACGTTCTTGAACAAATTATTACCTTTATTTTTTCAAAATGACTTAAGTAATTTATAAAATCCAGTATATCTTTTTGCGTATCTTTACTTCTCATATTTATTTCAAAAGAATCAAAAATAAAGAGCATGGGAACATTACAGTATTTTAAATACGCATTAATTTTATCTGAGAATACGTTTGTTTCTATTTTGGGTAGTATAACTTTTTTTTCATTATGGTAGTTATAAAACTCTTTAAATAAAGAAAGTAGAACATCATCCAAATTTATTGCTTCCTGATACGAATTTCTGAATATAAGAACCTTATCACTAACAAAATTTAGAATAGCATCGGCTGTATAAGTTTTCCCCGAACCCGTAAACCCGTTTAAAATAAATATATTGTCCGGAGAATCCAAAAATTTTAATAATTTATAAAAAACATCGATATTATGTTTTAGAATAAAATTATTTTCGGCAAAAGTAATAAAATTTTCAAGCTGCTCAATAGTTCCGGCATAGCTTGATATCGTTTCCTTTATATCTTCTTTTAAAAAATTGTAATTCATATCTATATTTTATAATAATTTTAACTATTTTCATATATTCTAAACAGTGTATTTATTTTTAAATCAATTTTTATACTGATTTTTATGCTACACTTATAATATTAAAAAGGAAAAAAGGGTAATATATTAAAATGAAAATTGCATTTGATGCGAAAGTTTTTACGTCAGAATTGGCAGGGATAGGTAAATCTCTTTTCTACTTACTTGAAGCCATAAAAAAAATTGATAATACCGTTGAAATAGTTCTTTTCTCCGAAAAACCCATAATATATAACTTTAATTTTGACTACAAATATATAAAAGTACCCTCTAAAATGCCGTTTCATATTGATAAATATTTACTTAACTTTATGCTGAGAGATTGTAATTATATACATGACCACTCAAACGGCTTGGGAGTTGACAAATATTGGAAAAAGAATAAAACAACAATTACAATTCAAGATTTATTGCCTCTTGAAATTAAAAATTTTTTTAAGGATGAAAAGTCTAAAGCAGCATATATAAAACATACTCAGTTAGCCATAGATAAAGCAAAAATTATTTTTACCATATCAAAATATTCAAAAAATTCAATAAAAAAATATTTTAATACTGATAAAGAAATAAATATAATACCGCTTGGAATAACCATACCGGAATTAAACAACGAAATTAATAATGATACTGAAAATAAAAATGAATATTTTATATATGTTGGCGGATATTCAAAAAGAAAAGGCATTGAAGAGCTGTTAAAGGCTTTTATTAGTGATAAATTGACAAATTCTGACGGGGGGGGGGACAAAACTACATAAAAAATTAATTTTTGTCGGCAAACCCGAATATTACTCCGAAGAATTTAAAAATTTAGTTGATAAAGCAAAAGAATTAGAAATTCTTGAAGAAAAAGGATATGTTACGGAAAAAGAGCTTGCAATACTTATAAAGAACGCATTGGCTCTTATATATCCTTCAAAATGGGAAGGATTCGGACTTCCCCCGGTTGAAGCCATGAAATTAGGCACTCCCGTTATTACAACTAATAAAACTTCCATTCCGGAGGTATGTGAAGATGCGGTTTGCTACACAGACATTGACAATATCCAAACATTTATTGACGATATTGCAAAAGTCCAAAATGATGAAAAATACAGGAATTTTCTCATAGAAAAAGGATATATACAATCATCCAAATATAACTGGGAAAAAACCGCTTCATTATTTTTAGATGCATTAAGAAAAAATATGACAGGAGAGAATGCTTAAAAATGGGTTTTTTTAAAGACAAAAGACATGAAATAAGAAAAAGATTTAACAACAGAAATAATCTGAAAAAAATTCAAAAATTATATGTAGAAAAAGTGACAAATGATACAATTTTTGCCATAGGAGATTCACACTCAATAATTTTTGGCTTGAATAAAGAGCATAGCGACTATATAGAATTAGGATATAATAAAAAAACTCTTATATGGTGCTATTATAACAATGCTCCCGATTACTTTGTATATCAGCTGGGGCCATGCCTGGCATACAATACAAATAATAAGAAATCACAGTGGAATTCGTTAGGAAAAGTTCTTTTCTTAATAAAAAATAAACTGCTCAAACCAAATGGGGGGGGGGATTTAGAACTAAATAAGCCAAAAATAATATGTGCATTTGGTGAAATTGATATTAGAGTTCATATAAAAAAACAAGCTGACAAAGAAAATAAACCCATAGAAGAAATTGTGGATGCTGTACTTAAAAATTATACCGAATTTATTTTATACTTAAAAGAATCAGGATTTACACCCTTAATATACGGCCCCGTACCTTCTCAAAGCGATAAGGCAAAATTAGACCCAAACTTCCCAAGATACGGGAATGAACAAGAAAGAAACCATATAACAAAAATATATAATGATAAATTGAAGTTATGGTGCAATAATAATTCAATAGAATTTAAAACCCTTTTTTATGAATTAATTGACGAAAACATGAATACTAAAAAAGAATTTTTTACAAAAGACAATGTACATCTTGACAAAGAAAATGCACAAATGGCACAAGCCTTATTTAAATAGGAGAACAGACAATGGAAAAAACATACTACATAGTATCAGGAGGATTTGACCCTATACACGAAGGACATATAGCAATGATTGATGCTTCCGCAAAAGAGTCGGACGGGGTTATATTACTGTTAAATTCAGATGAATGGCTCAGAAGAAAAAAAGGTAAAGAATTTATGAACTTTCACTCCAGATACGTAATATGTTCCCATATAATAAATGTAACAGACGTAATCGGGTTTAATGATGACGACAATTCAGCCTCAGACGGAATAAGACTTGCAAGAGAAAAATATCCCGATGCCGAATTGGTATTTGCTAACGGAGGCGACAGAACAAAATCAAACATACCAGAAGAACCGGCATGCCTCAAATATAATGTAAAACTAAAATTCGGAGTAGGCGGTGAAAATAAAGCAAACTCCTCCTCTTGGATTTTAAATAAATGGAACGAAAATAAAAAAGAGAGAGTTTAAACTCTCTCTTTTTTGTCAAAAATCTTTTCTGACTTTTGCTAACCGGCTCTGCCGTCCGTACTGAAATTTCGCCTCTTGAAATTCCTTTCGCTCGGGCAAGCAGTTCACTTCGAACTTTGCCCTGTCGTTCAGCTAACGACTTTGTCGACGCATACAGGCTCACAATTTTCAGCTTCGCTTCAAATGTTCGCTTTGTAACTTTGCCCTCACATTATTAGGCTCGCTCGGGTGCAGCGGCACCTTTAAAATTTGGTCTGACTTATTTATATTCAAGCCAAACTTTGAACCGGCTC
>CANPZP010000089.1 GCA_947589115.1 Candidatus Gastranaerophilales bacterium
GACAGTGGTTTAAAAAGCATAACAGAGATGAATATATTATCACCGGAAGAAATATGCTTGAGCAGGAATTAACAAAAGCTGTTTTCGATGAGAACTTAAAGAACGGACATTTGCTTGAAATTGCTAAAATTTTAAATTATATATCAGTTGATGATTTAATGGCTGCAATTGGTAACGGTGAAACAACCATAAATAAAGTAGTCAGCAAAATTAAAAAAACACATGATGAAAATCAAAATCAATTTGTTTCAGGCAAAAAGAAAAGCCATTATAAAGATGAAATTATAGGGCTTGAAGGTATGTTATATTCCATGGCGAAATGTTGTTCACCAGTACCGGGAGAACACATTGTCGGGGTCGTAACAAGAGGTAAAGGTGTTACAGTCCACAGAATTGACTGCCCTTCATTAGATACTGTTCCCGAAGAACGTTTAATGAAAATAAGCTGGAGAAATAATGAAAATCCAAACAAAACATATGTTACTTCAATAAGGATAAACACTGTTGACAGAGTGGGTATGCTTAAGGACATTCTTATAAAAGCGGCTGATTGCGGTACTAATATTACATATGCAAACGTAAAAACAAATTATACAAAAAAAGTCGGTATTATTGAATTGGGAGTTGAAGTTAACGGGATTGAAAAATTAACCTCGGTTATAAATGCGTTTCTTTCGCTTCCTGATGTTCACTCTGTTAAACGTATTCAAATGAATTCGAAAATTAAAATGCCTGTCGAAGCTAAACAAAAATCCAAAAAGCAATCTAAATCCAAAAAATAATTATTATTTTTTACCTGATAAATTCATTTTTGCGATACCTGCAATATTGCCTGATGTTGTTCTGTCAACTATATGAACTGCATCACCATGGTTTCCTTCAATAGTGTATAATTTGCCGGCTTTATCATAATCTTTTGCAACTATACCGATATGTTGAGAACCTTCAGAACCAAATAAAATCAAATCACCTGCTTTAGCTTGTGTTATATCGGTTGTTATTTGATTTGCACTTAATGCTGCTTTATAGTAGTCGCTGCAAGCACAAGAAGTACTGCATTGTTTATACCAATCAGGGGTTTGAACTCCTGAATTTCTTACACAATATTGAACAAATGCTGCACACCAAGGTGTTCCTCCTGTTGTACTGCCCTCACATGTTGAGCCTTGGAAGAAGGTTTTATCGTCTCCTTCCTTATATCCGTTAAATTGTGCCGCATATTTAATTAATTGATTTGATAAGTCAGCATTCTCAAGTCCAACCGTAGAACCTGTCATTTCCGCATTTCCTCCGGAGAAGCTTGATGTTGTTGTTCCTGATGAAGTTTTTGAAGAACCTGAAGCACTTGAACTGCCTGAGCCGCCTGAAACTCCTCCTGAACTTCCGGAACCGCTTCCGCCTGAAACTCCGCCTGAACTATAGCCTGAGCCTGAACCTGAACCATAGCCTGAACCGCTTGAACCTTCGGAAGCTGATGCATTGTTTTGATTTTCTTCTTGATTGCTGCTGTTAGCAGTAAGTCCGCCAAAGTGTGCTGCTTTTATTTCATCTGATTTTACAGCTTGTTCACCCGCATTTTCAGCCTTGTCTAATGCTTCTATTTGTGCGGATTGTGTTTGGCTCATATTCTTTAAAAAGTTTAAAAAGCCTTGTAATGTTAACTTTGCGGCATCTTGTGAATTTTTATTTACTTCATCCAAAAATGCCGAATATTCGCCGTCGGAAATCTCTCCGTCACCGTCTTTATCTGCTTCTTTTTTTACTTCTTCTAAATTTATAATACCGTTTGAAAATTCAGATATTATACTTTCGTTTGATTCATCATTGGGGTCAATTAATGTCCCGTTTTCTATTTCTATATCATCCATATTACCGTAATCTATAGAAATTTCATTTGTATCATATCCGAGTTCATCCGTTACATAATGTTCAAATTCATTGGCATATGTAAATATACTTGCTTCTGAATCAGTATTTTCATATTGTTTTCCTGATATTTCATTCAGGTTTGTAAGATAATTGCCGAATCCTGCTTTTACTTCATTAAAATTTAACATATCTTTTTTACTTTCTTTATAACTCTTATATATATAAAGTATATATTAAATATATAATTGACAGTTATGTTACAATTATTAATAATTTATTTTTTTATAAGTAATTTTTCAAATTCTGATAAGGCATCTATCCCGACAAGTTGTTCAAGAGCGGCTCTGTTTTCAAGAAATTCAAGCTCTAATTTAGCTTTATTATCAATAGCGGAACGATAATATGCATCGGCAATAAGCAGTTGTTCTTCCGTGGTATATAAACCGGAATTATATTTTTCTTCTCTGCTTTTCAGGTTGTTTTCAGCCATTAACAAAAGATTATAGCTTGTCATATAGTCGTAATATAAATCTATAACTTTTTTTTGCATGTTATCAACTTTAGTTATAAGAACAATCATGTCGGCATCTGTAACTTTTGTATATTTATAGTTTAAATCTTTGTCATTAAAAGAAAGAGAGTTTAAGAAATGCCCGCTGACCAGAGCAGCCGTAGCGCTAAACGGATCACCCAGCCCTGCACCCGCAATTGAGGTAACGGTAGAAAGCGGTCTTATTATTTTTTTTATAATGTTTTCATCCGGTTTATCCGCATCAGGGTTGGATAATTTATATAAAGCAAATTTTATGGTTTCACTTCGCAATGCGGCGCCTGCCCACAGAATTTGTATATGTTCAAGCATTTCTTCTTTTTCAACGGTTAAAAGCTTTGATATTTCATTTGAAAGTGCTTTTAGAGAAACATCGGCATAGGTTGAATTTCTTATATAATCTTTTTCATATGATGCTGTTTTTTCATTTTGCTGCTGTGTTATATCTGTTATTTTGTATTCTTTTTCTATATTATAAGATATTCCGAGTCTATACTTAGGGTTTTTGGGAATGTTGACATTATCAAGTTTTGTCATTGACAAAGCTGTATTTTGAATAAGTAAAAATATTAAAATTGTATATAAATATTTAATCATTTTTTATATTTTCCAAATTTATTAATTGATTTTTTAGTGCATATTGCGACAAAATTAAACTGTCTACCGCTTTTTTCCCTGCAAGTCTTTCAAGTGATAAATAGTATTTTTTAGCTTCTTGTTCTTGCTTATATTCTTGTAACTGCATATCTTCATACAGTGCGGAGGAAACAATCAGTTCCGTCAAAGAATTGGTTTGAAGCGCCTGAGCATAGTTTTTATTGTAGAGTATTATTCTTGAACGAATATCTTTTAATTTATTTAAAGCTCCTTTATATTCATAATAAGAGGAGATTATTTTCTCTTGTAATTCTTCTATGGTGCCTGCAAGCTGGATTAATTCCGTATCGGTTATGGGGGATTGTTTTGAATCGGATGCATCTTTATTCAAAAAGTTGTTAGCTAATCTGCCTGCGGAAAAAGATGCCGATTGAACCATTGTATTAGAGCCTGTAAACATAGGTAAAAAGCTTGCGCCGTATACAAGAGCGGATAAACTTTTTGCCATTATTGAGGAATGAAGCCGTCTTTGTGATTCGGGAGTATTTAATTTATTCATTGTAAATTTTATTAGTGAATTATTATCTATGGTTGCACGCCATAATAATTCTATATCTTTTATTTCCTCTTCTTTTTGAGCTTTTATTATTTCTTCAAGTTCATTTCTGTCATTTATTACAAGATTTTTATTTAATTTATCTTCATTACTGTGCAAATTCAGTGTATTTTTTTCAACAGCCTCAAGATTAATGACTTCACAATTCCCGCTGTTAATATTTAAGAAACCGCTTAAAATAATTATTAGTACAAATTTTTTTAATCTTTTTCTCAAATTCATATCCCCTCATGTTTTTTATATCACATAAATACTATGCTTTCCATTTTTAGTAAGTTTAAGATTAAGTTTAATGACAAATAAGC
>CANPZP010000090.1 GCA_947589115.1 Candidatus Gastranaerophilales bacterium
CCGCAAATTATCGAAAAAAGAACCCCGTTTTTTATTGGCATGCCAAAAAAATATTCGGATACTTTATATAACTACATAAAATTTAAAATTTCACATCCAGTATTATTTACATTAAAAGGAAGTGATAAAAAATTAAAACTAACATTTTATACATCAAATAATCAGAAGCCAAAAAACGAATATGTAATTGATAATACAAACAAAATAGCCGGATATGACGGATTTTATAAAGACGGGTATTTTATTTTACAGACACAAAAGATACCGAAAGTAAAAAATTTAAATAAACCGTTAGAAGGTATCAGAATTTTTATAGATGCCGGGCATGGCGGTAGTGAACCCGGTGCCATTGGTTTTAGCAGGATACCTGAAAAATACATAAATTTAGAAATAGCCAAAAAGCTTATATATATCTTGCAAAAAGAAGAAGGTGCAATTGTTTCTTATTCTCGAATTGAAGATGAAAAAGTCGGTTTATATGATAGGGTAGAGAAAGCCAAAAAGAATAAAGCTTTAATATCGGTAAGCATACATAACAATTCCCTTCCCGAAGGTAATAATCCTTTAACCAAACATGGTACTGGGGTATATTATTATAATGAAAATTCAAAACAACTTGCATTAATAATTAAAAAGAATATGGTAAAGGATTTAGGATTAAAAGATGACGGCATTAATCATAAAAGTCTTGTGCTGACTCGAAGTGTAAGTCCCATATCCGTATTAGCGGAAATAGGCTACATGATTCATCCTGAGGAATATTTTTTACTGCTTGACGAAAATTTTCAAATGAAAGCAGCGGATTCTATAAGAAAAAGTCTTAGGGAATATATAATATCATTGCAAAACTAAGGTTTAATCCAACATTTTTTCATACTATAATCAGGGAAGAGCGACGAGGAATATAGTATGGATAAGAAAGAATTAATAGAAGAAGATTTAAAATACATATGGCGTCCGTTTACCCAGATGAAATCGCTGGAAGAAGATATTAATAAACCGATATTAATCAAACGGGGAAAAGGTATTTATCTTGAAGATGCGGACGGCAAAAAGTATATTGATGCTGTTTCATCCTGGTGGGTAAATACATTAGGACATTCAAATAAACGAATAAACAAAGCCATAGCAAAGCAAACAAAACAAATTGAGCATGTTATTTTTGCGGGATTTACACATAAACCCGTAATAGAGTTTTCAAAAAAGCTTGTAAAGTTAATGAATAATAAGCTTACAAAGGTGTTTTTCTCGGATAACGGGTCAACAGCCGTAGAAGTAGCGTTAAAAATGGCATATCAATATCAGGTATTAAAAGGTAAACCGGAGAAGAGAAAGTTTATTGCTTTAAAAAATTCATACCATGGAGATACACTGGGTGCTGTTTCTGTCGGAGGAATCGACATGTATCACAAGCTGTATAAGCCCTTATTATTTGAAATAAGACAAGCTGAAAGCCCCTATTGCTACAGATGTCCGATGGGATGCACAAAAGAAAATTGCGATTGCGAATGCTTACAGTCCGTAGAAAATATACTGAAAGAGGAAGCACAAAATACAGCCGGCATTATCATTGAACCTTTAGTTCAGGCAGCGGGCGGAATGATAATGTATCCGCCTAAATATATAACAAAGCTCCGCAGCTTATGTGATAAATATAATATTTTATTAATCGATGATGAAGTAGCAATGGGATTTTACAGAACGGGTAAACTGTTTGCGTATGAGCATGCCAACATTGTTCCTGATATAGTTTGTGCTGCGAAGGGTATTACGGCGGGATATATGCCTTTATCCGTAACAGTTACGTCCGAAGAAATATTTAATGCATTTTATGATGATGATAAAGACGGATATAAAACTTTTTATCACGGACACAGTTATACGGCATATCCGCTCGCTCTGTCAGTTGCGCTTGAAAATCTTAAAATACTTGAAGAAATGGATATAGAAAAATATCTTCAACCTAAAATTAAAAAATTTGAACAAGAACTTCAAATATTTAAAAATCATAAAAATGTCGGGGACATAAGACAAACAGGCATGATTTGCGCTATTGAGCTTGTAAAAGATAAAAATACCAAAGAACCCTTCAGCTATGAAGAAGGTATTGGCAAGAAAATATATCTTGAAGGCTTAAAGCTTGGCGCTATCTTAAGACCAATGTGGAACTGCATATATTTTATAACTCCATACATAATTAAAGAGAAAGAGATAGAAAAACTTGTAAAAATAGCTTATACGGCATTAAATAAAGTTTTGCCTAATGAGGAGTAATTATGGAATATTTTATAACCGGTATTGATACCGATATAGGAAAAACATTTGTAACGAAAATACTGGCATGTTATTTTGAGAAGCAGGGGCTTAGAACAGGGGTATATAAGCCATTGCAATCGGGGGCGATAAAAAAGGGTGATAAGCTTATAGCACCTGATATTGAGGCAGTAAAAGAAATTTCTGCAACAATAAGAACAAAATATTCATACTTATTGGAAGGTGAAGTTTCGCCGGCTTTAGCGGCAAGAATGGCGGGAGTCAGTATAAATACAGATAAAATTAAAAAAGATTTTAAAGAATTTGCAATAAATAACGATATAACTTTAGTTGAGGGTGCAGGCGGAATACTGGCACCGGTTTCCGATAATTTACTTTGCGCTGACTTAATAAAAGAACTTAATATTCCAACTCTTATTGTCACCGTTCCGTTTTTAGGACGGCTTAATCATACTCTTTTAACTGTTCACTATGCAAAAAGCAAAGGTATAAACATTAAAGGAATAATTATAAATAAGTATAACAAAGATACTCAAGATGAGGCTTCAAAAAACTTTATTAACGAACTTAAAATGTATACAGACGTTGAAATTTTAGGGGTAATTCCCGATATTCATAATACGGATGATACGATATTAAAACAAATATTCAATGAAGTTGAATTTTCACCATTTTTTAAAAATAAAGAAAACAGCTAATATAATAAACAAGAACCCGACCAAATAATTCCATTTAAACTGTTCTTTCAGATAAAGAACTGAAAATACGCTGAAAACAATAAGGGTAATAACTTCCTGTATTGTTTTTAATTGTGCTGCAGAGAAAAATTCATGCCCGATTCTGTTAGCCGGAACCTGAAAGCAATATTCAAGAAAAGCAATACTCCAGCTTACAATAATAACAATCCATAGTGCGGTATTTTTAAATTTTAAATGACCGTACCATGCAAAAGTCATGAATACGTTTGAAATTGTTAATAGAATTATGGGTAAAAACTGCCTAAACATAGACTAATTATATTACAATAAAAAAATCTTATAAAGGATATTTCTTAATTATTCCATTTTTTCGGGGATATATTAAAGGTGTTTCTTTTTCTTTTTTAAATATTAACAGTACTCTTTTATTTTCAAAATCAAGCGGAAGAGAATATTCTATTTTATCAATCAGAACAGTATTTAATTTAGAAATTGCGTTTTCGGCTTCTTTAAGCTCCTCATCTGATTTAAGAGATTTATAAGCAATAAAATACCCCCCGATATTTAAAAAAGGAAGAGCATATTCTAATATTATCCTGAGATGAGCAACAGCTCTGGATGTAACAAGGTCGAAACCGTTTTTATTATTTACGGCATAATCTTCTATTCTGCATGCC
>CANPZP010000091.1 GCA_947589115.1 Candidatus Gastranaerophilales bacterium
TCTGACGAAGACTAATTTCTCTCTTTATATTCTTTTATTTTCTTTTTGGGGAACTTTTTATAGTTCCCCCTATTTATATGTAAACAAATGTAAATATTTTATTTTTTATTGCAATTTTGATATTTGAATATTTTTTATTATTATATACAAAGTATATAATGTGTAGATAATAAAAAGGAAGAATGTATGAAAAAATTAGTAAGTGCAGCATTAACAGTAAGTTTCTTTACATCAATGACAATTATGCCGGCAATGGCATTAGACCCCAGTGCCTTACCTTCATTAAACAATGCACAGAATGCTAATGTAACAAACAGAAGCGGATATACAACGAATGTTGAAATAAAAGGCGGAAATGGTTCCGTAGGCTTATTAAATTGGAATTCATTTAATGTAGGTTCAGATGCAAGAGTTAATTTCGAATTTACGAATCAAAACCAAACAGCATTAAATAAAGTAGGCGCAGCAGGAGGTATTTCCGAAATAAACGGTTTATTAACAAGTTCAGGAATCGGTCAAAACACAGGTAAAGTAATATTAATAAACCCTAACGGAGTTTTATTCGGTTCAAATGCAAATATAAATTTAAATTCTTTCACTGTATCAACAATAGACGGTTCATATAACGCTAAGAATCAAACATTAAACTTAATGAAAGATTCACAAGCAAAAGCCGGAGATATCAAAGTAAAAGCCGGAGCTGAAATATATGCAGATAAAAATGTTTCATTTATAGCACCGAATATAGTAACATATGCCGGTTCTAAAATTGCAACAAACGTAAATGCAGCAGGAAACGGCGTAAAATTAATAACGGCAGACGGAGTTAACTTCGTATATGATAACTCGGGAGCTGCAAAAACACAAGATATAAATATGGCTTCAGATGCTATGTATATTAACTTAAACGGAGAAATTGAAGCCGGAAATTTAGAAATTAATCACGCTGCAACTTCAGGCAAAATAAGCTTAAATAATGCAGCATTAAAAGCAACAAAAGCAGTTGCGGGAAATGACGGTAATATATACTTAAAATCAGCTAACGATATAGAAATAAATAATTCGACAGTTGAAGGAAACGGTAACATTGATGTAAGCGCTGACAAAGATATTACGGTTAAAAATTCAGAACTTAATGCGGGAGGTCATTTATACTCAAGAGCATATTACACCACAACAATAGACAACAGTAAACTTACGGCGCAAGATTATTTGGATGCGGCATCAATGGGTAAAACAACAGTTCAAAACTCATCAACCGTTAAAGGTAAAAACGTTGCATTAGCAGCAGTAAAAGATGTTACATTAAATAATTCAACAGTTGAATCTACTGATTCTTATGTAAATTTATACGGTGAAAATACTGTATTAACAAACAATGCAAAAATAAATTCCAAAGGTGAAGCTAACTTTACCGCAGACGGAGGTTCAACATTATTTTACGGTAATTCAAAAGTTAATGCAGAAAAAGATATCAACGTAAAAGGTTCAGTATTCACAACATTTATGAACACCCATTTAACAAGTAACGGAAACGTAAATGTAAACGCAAAAGTAAACGGAACAATGCAAGGAAATACAACCATAAATGCAAAAGGCGATATAAACTTAACTACTGAACAAGAACACGTTGTACTTGAAGATGTAACACTTGAATCAGGAAATAATATAACATTAACAGCAGGGAACATATCAGCAATTCAAGGTAATTCAAAAATTACAGCTAAAGGTAAATTATCAGTTAACGGCAAAAACAAAGCTCAAGTAACAAAAGGAAGCATAATTGCAAATGAATTTGAAATAAAAGGTAACGATATCTGGTTAAAGACTTCTGATATACAAGCCGCAAAATCTGTAGATATAGAAGCTGTTAAAAATAACGTTACTATAGACAACGGAGTAAAAATAATAACAAACGGACAAGCATCAATCAAAGCAGCAAACGATGTAAAAGCAAACAGTGCAGTAGATTTAGCTAACTCAAAGACTAATATATATGCAGGCAGGGATATAAAAGTAAAATTAAACAATGTAGGCAAAAGAGAAAACGGTATAACGATGGAAGCAGGAAGAAACTTAACTGCAGAAACAAACGGAACACTCTCAGTATCAAGATTAGTAGCTAAAAACGGGGACTTAACACTCACAGCTGACAAAGTTATAGCAGGTAATCCCAAAGTAACTGACGACTACTTAAGAACACAAGGTGACAGCGCAGACAGAGCATACATATCAGTTAAAAACGGTAAATTCACTTCTAATACAAAAAATGATGAATACAAAGTAACGGATTCA
This sequence comes from Candidatus Gastranaerophilales bacterium, assembly GCA_947589115.1. Classification (GTDB taxonomy): domain Bacteria; phylum Cyanobacteriota; class Vampirovibrionia; order Gastranaerophilales; family Gastranaerophilaceae; genus Avigastranaerophilus. Next base: position 2,296 of record CANPZP010000091.1, read on the forward strand.
GCTGACCCTGTAGATAAATCACAAGGATTCTTCAACCAAAAGCACCACATCGAATACGGTAACGGAAATGAAAAAATCTTATTAATCAACAACAGACCTTATGAAGGAACTATAAATCCTCCTCAATCAGCTCAAGAAGTTCTTCCGGCAGTTGATGAAACACAAGCTCAAATATTAAACAAATTACCTAAACAACCTGAATCATTTCACTTAAATACAAATATAACAAATGAAAAAACAAATATAACAAATGTATTAGCAGCCGCAAGTCAAGTTGAAGTAGACTCTGAAGAAGAATAGGAAATAAGGAAATAAGAAAATTAAAAAGAGGAACTAAGTTCCTCTTTTTTTATAACCTGTACGGATAATCGCTTTTTATCTCCCATCCGTCATTCATGATTAAATCAAGACAATAATCTTTTTCTTTTTTACACTTTTCTACATAATTTGAACCAGTGTATGATTCATCACCACGTGGGTAAAATATCTTTCTGCCTGAAATTAGCTGTTTAGGATTCTCTCTTAAATCCACATAAAAACGAAATCTATCACGAGCAAATTCATTCGGAGGCTTAGGACCATTCACATCTATAACAAGATTTAAATAGCTAATACTACCGGACCAACTATAAGCTGAATCGACAATTTGAGAACCGTCATTAAATTGCGCAAGATAATTACAAGTTGAACCATTAGAGCATTGTGTTTGATCATTAATAGGGAAATATTTTGATAAATATTTATTCCAAAATGCTATACCATCATAAATATAAGCACCATCACGTTTGACTGAAGTATCCCATTGAGAGATTGGTGCCCCTTGTTCTGTTTCGGCAAGTTTTATTGCCTGAGCAAGTGATGAGTATATTTTTTTCAGCCTTGCTGCCGTTTCTGTTCTTTTATGATTCTGCATTAAAACAGGGACAGTTATAGCCGCAACAATACCTATAACTGCGAGAGTTATTAATACTTCAGATAACGTAAAACCTTTATTTTTCTTCATACTTTTACTCCTTTTATATAATTATATTTGTATATAAACATTAGTCAATATTACTAATACTAAAAATGCACTCAAACT
>CANPZP010000092.1 GCA_947589115.1 Candidatus Gastranaerophilales bacterium
GCTTTTCAGTTACGGCTTTATTTGAAAAAATATAGAATTAATATGGCTTATTTTGCATAAGCAAATATTCATAAAAGACCTGCTAATAAAAGTCAAGTAAAATACGGGAAGTTTTTCCGAGAATTTTTGCGAAGGAAAGAACTACGGCGAAGCTTTCTGCCCCGAACAGATCCAAAGACAATCGATCTGCTTGAACGACGACATTGGGAACGTATTTTTATCTTTATAACATAAACAATAACAAAAGAGCTAATCTCAGAAGATTGGCTCTTTTCATTGAATTAGGCTACTTTGATTCTTGATTTTAGATTTTTGTGTCCATTTGAACGCTCAAACCCGTCAAAAACTGTTTCCATTGAAAGTATGGCATTTGATGGATGTTCTTTATTGACAACTATAACGATTAAGAGCGCAGTATTAGCAAACATTGGTTCCTTTGCTTTCCGTAATTGTAGTTCTTTATCTGAAATATTTATACCTTCTACTGTCACCCAAATAGGCGAGTGCGCTTTTAATGGTTGCAGCAGTTTAACTATTAATATTGCCGCATCAGAAGTCCCATCAACATGGGATCCTAATTGGAATGTAGACAACAGACCGGTAAATAAAGACGTTAAATTTGAGGGGAAATATGTTCACGTTTAATTATGATCTGCAATGTATAACTGATTTGCGAAAAGCGATGAATGAAAATACTTTCTTTGCAATTAATAAGATTGACAAACATAAAGAAAATTTCTATTATCAGTCTTGGGGACGTATGTGCGCGGCAATGGATAGAATTGAAGATACTATGAGTTATATCAATTCAATGTCGATAGGGGAAGATGATGATACTATAGCTTTTGATTTTTATGATTTCATTAATAATGTGTATGTGGTTATAGAAAACATAAAAACAATGGCAAATATTTTTGAGGCTGATTTTTGCGCTGTTGAAAAACTTTCGACATCGTTTAATCTTAAATATTCCGATGGCGAATGGTTTAGTTATATACGTTCATTATGTTCTGTGCATCCTACAGAAACAACAGGTAAACACCATCGTGGAATAATGCTTAATGAGAAAATGGGGTGCTGTGCGAGTGTCGCTTGGGATATGGTACATAGATTGAGTAATGGGGACTTGGTGGCTATAATTTATAATTTCCCTGAAGATAAGTCTGGAGGTAAAAATGTTCCGGATTATACGCACAATTATGTTCCTTTATATGTAAAACATTTTCAGAACTATTTACAAAGATGGTTGGATTTTATACCTACTATTATTACAGCTATTCATAATTATAACGATACCAGACATGATGAGTTAAAACAGTTGCCTATAAAAAAGTTAAGCGATTGCAAGAATGATATTGAAAAAATTGCAGTATTAAAGCATGAGTATAATAGGAGATATGGGGATGAGATAGATGAAATATTCGATTTTTATTTAACCGTTTTTGTGTATCATCTTTCAAACGAATATAATAGAACTCTTATCGAGAAATATAAAAATGCAATTAGATTGGGATGCGAATTTTTATATAATGCATTGCAAAATATGTCTTTTGATGGATATGATAATACAGGCTTGAAATATAATAAAAACAGTTTTTTATTTTATGAGTTATATTACGCAAGTCCATACGATATTTTAAGTTTACATAGTTATGGCTATCATTTGAGTAAATTATATTTATTAAATTCAAGGAGTTATTTTGACAATGAAAGAGCACGTCATTTGTTAGATGAATTAAAACCAATTGCTAATCGGTATGTGATTTTTACAAATTCAGAAGTTGAAGATGAGACATTGATTTTAATGCAAATGGTTATATATTTTGCAGCTCTGGAAAGTAAATGCACTCTAAATAAAAATATTCCAAATGATTTGCAATATCGAACTAAATTACTGTCGCAAGAGGAGATAGAGGCTCTATTAGAGGAAGAAGAAATAGAAGAATCATCATATGATTTGAAAGATATGTTGCCAGATGATTTGAAAGATTTATTTGAATAAATATTAACAAAAAAAGCCGAGAGATTTTGTTCTCACGGCTTTGGTGTTTATTATGGAGTTGTAAAAGCGTTAAACTGTTAGCGTTTTATTAGGTATATATATCCTATCCTCAACCCGTACGGCTTTGTAGGTAATGCCGTCAATGGCTAAAGTGGTGTCAATCGGTTTTCCGTGAGCGTGCGCTCTGACAAAGAGTTGGGTGTTGTCCTCATCGACACGCTCAATATTGCCGTCGAGGAAGGTGTCGGAGTTAGATACTTCGAGGACCTTTAAGCCCTTTTGAAGTAGCAGAGAGCTGAACTGCCAGAGCTTTTCGAAGTAGCCGTTGCTATCCATAATAAAGCAAAAATCGTCTTGCTCGCAGTAACCTGTAATTCTGAAATAATTTGACATAATAAATTCTCCTTATAAATTCTATTTAGTGTAAATATGTATATCAAAAAAGCGTGTTTTAAGCCGCTATAGATTTGAGTTTTTTATTGGCGTATGGTAGCCATTTTCTATGCACAAAGTTAAGCACCTCGTCGGTAGGTTTGCTATCCCGATCGCCGTAACATTGAAGTACCTTATGTTTCGAGAGTGAATATTCCACCGTTACAAAAGGCGTGTCGGGCGTTTCCTTGTTTCGTATAAAGAAGATAAGACTTTCTTCTCGTATAAACCTCTGGTCGTAGTTCATCCGTCCTACGCAGTGGTGGAGCAAATCGCCCTCACGGACAAGATCGGCAGGGCTTTTTGCGATAACTACTATATAAGCGTCATTTTGCGAACGCTCCAAAGGTAAATATTTTTCCGCAATCGAGGCAAATTGTTCATATAATGCTTTTTGTTTCTCGGCATCTTCTTCTGCAAGTTTGCTACGGTACTCGTCTATACGGATATCGTGCCAGCGTTTGAAGTCGTGAGGGAACTTGTTTTTGTCGAGCGTCATATCCAAGCCTAGATGTGTACAGGCTTTTACATAGTCGGCATAAGACGCAATATTTGTATCTTGCTTTTTAATGTACTTCAAAAATATATCTATTTCATTATGCGGAATAATCTTGCTTATGGTATTAGAATAGTTGTAATTTTTAAGGAGTTCTTTTCGTTCT
>CANPZP010000093.1 GCA_947589115.1 Candidatus Gastranaerophilales bacterium
ACCGGAGAAACAGATATTTTAATCGGGACTCAAATGATAGCAAAAGGAATGGATAATAAAAATGTAACACTTGTGGGGGTTGTAGATGCCGATATAAGTTTCGCATTTCCCGACTACAGGTCAAATGAAAGAGGATTTCAGCTTTTAATGCAGGTAGCGGGAAGAGCCGGAAGAGGCGAATACGAAGGTAAAGTTATTTTCCAAACGGATAACCCCGACTTATACGCTATAAAAAACGCAAAAGCACAAAATTATACAGAATTTTATAATAACGAAATCGTACGGCGGGAAATGTTTAATTATCCACCGTTTTGCCAGATAATTAAAATAGTAATATCTTCAAATAACGAACAACGCTCCATGTTATGCGCACAAAAGACAGCTCAGCGTTTTTCAGAAATTATTTCAAAACATAAACTTGATGAATATATAGAAATAACCAATGCCTTAAAATGTATTATGTATAAAATTAATCAAGAATACAGATTTCAAATATTAATCAAAAATAAACTCGGGAAAAAAGGGCAATACTTAATATCAACGGTGTTTAAAAACATATCCTCCGCACCTGATATAAAATTAACTATAGATATTGACCCCGTCGATATTTTATAAATATTATCCGTAAAATTATTTGTGAGAAAACAGGACTTATTTAGACTCTCAGCAAAATAAAATAACCGATTATAAATTCAGCGGATAGTCATTCTTAATTTCCCAACCGTCACTTTTTATAAGCAGTGTACATCTATATCCGCTCGTTTTGCATTTTTCTTTAATTTTCTCTCTGTCATATTCATTTTTTGGACAAAAGTCATCAGAATTAATGTCACTCTCGGATAAACAATTTGTATCAATACAATCAAGCGCTTCCGCATTATATGAACTGCTGATATCCCTTGGACACAAATCAAAGCTGAATATATCATGTCCAAGTTTATTAGGTCCTTTTTTCCCATTAACATCAAAATAAAGATTATTACAATTATCATCATATTCATCCGCATAGAAAATAGTTCCGTCATTTAAAATAACTCGTATTGTTTCATCGTTATAATAAACGGGCGCACCCAAATCCCAGCTTAGTCCTTCATCAATACTTATTATATTAAAATATTTTTTTATATTATATATAGAATTTCTTAATTTATTTTCCGAAAAAGAATAGTCAACACCATTTTCAGTTTCATATAATCTGACAGCTTGGTTAAATGCCGAATAGAATTTTTTTAATTTTGCGGCTGTTTCAATTCGTTTATGATATTGAATTATAACCGGAATTGTTAGTCCCGCAATAATTCCGATTATTACAAGGGTTATTAATACCTCAGATAAAGTGAATGCAAACGTTTTTCCGCTACGGGGGGGGGTAGATTCGATGGTTATTTCCCATATTCTTTCTCCTTATATCCTTCATAATTTCTTATTTTACTACTTGTTATAATTTTTATCAAGAAAATAATAATTTATATATTGGATATAAAATAAAAGTCGGTTTTACAAATTTACATTTATTTCAACTTTAAACCGGCTCTGTCGGCATATCTGTGAAGTTAAGATGAAATTAAATTATGCTTTTCTATAGATATTTACATAATTTTAAATACTTGATATAATAACAACATAATAACAAGGGAGAAAGTATAATGTTTATTAACGTTAAAACCCGCACGGGGGGGGGTAAAAACAGGTAACAAATCATTTACTTTATCAGAAGTATTAATCACTCTTGTCATTATCGGTATTATTGCCGGACTAACAATCCCTGTCTTAATTCAAAATCACAAAAGAATCGAAGCTTCTGCAAGGTTAAAAAAGTTTTATGCCTCTTTAAAACAAGCAGAAACAAAATCAAAAGCAACAGGATATGACTGGAAAGATTGGGCATATTCTCCGAATACAGATATGGAAGATTTTGCAAAAAATTATCTTTTACCTTATTTAAATTATACAAAATCTGAATCAAGCGAAAATTATGCTTATATAATTTTAGCTGACGGAAGCCGCTTTGATATAAAGAAGGGATCTTGTTTGGATTTTATGATTGATATTAACGGGGTTAAAAATCCAAATTATTCGGGAAAAGACCGTTTTACTTTTTTATATTGTCCTTATGAAAATGAGGGCGATACAGAATTAGGTGAAATTATACCTTATAAAAGCAAAAATATGACAAGAGAACAACTTTTAAATAGCTGCAAGAATGCGGGATACAAATGTTCCGGATTATTATCAGTAGACAACTGGGAGTTTAAAGATGATTATCCGTACAACTTATAGTTCTACAATCCCAATACAGGAAGTCTTGCGTATTCTCCGATAATTTTAGGTTCAAATTCCTCATCCGGAAAAACAATCATTTTTGCCAAAACCGCACCCAAAATAGCCTCTAATTGAGCAACGGGCAGCATATTAACGGGTAACTCTCTCATATTATACTTTATTCTTAAAGTATCTTGAAGCGATTTACAATCAACAGGGGTTCTTTCTCTATATGCATAACAGTTTCCGAATTTTTTTTTCATATTATCCGTATCAAATCTATATATATCAATACCCGACTGATTCAGTTCTTTAAAATATTCACAGCCCCTTGTGGAGAATCTGTTAGCCCAACCGTCATAATTATGTATTTTTTTATCGAGATTTACACTGTCATACGTGCGTGAATTATATTTCCATTTACTGTTCAGCATAACTTCATTGTCAGGTATTGAAACGAGAATAATTGAATTTTGTTTACATGCAAAGTTATCTATAAAATATTTAACATCACTCATAGAAAACATTTTTTGAAGAGTAATAATTTTAAGATTTTTATCCAAAACGGCAGCTGCGGAATCTATCGTACTCAAACCGCTCAATGAAATTCCGGTAAATGATATTTTCATATCTTTATTTTTTATTATATTCATAATTATTCTTTAAAAAAGTTTTATGATACTATTATATAGGAATATGAGATTAAATCAAAGAATAAAAAACAAAGAGTGAAAAGATGATAAATTCTGAGAAAGAAGAAATATTAAAGAA
>CANPZP010000094.1 GCA_947589115.1 Candidatus Gastranaerophilales bacterium
AAATAAAGGATAACTTAGAATTATGTATATAAAATCACAAAGGGAATGTTAATATGAAAGCTTTAAATTATTATCCCCATGAAGAAAAGATGAATAATCTTATTGATTATTTTTTTTATGATAATTCAATATTTTATATTACCGGAAATTCTGGTTGTGGAAAAAGTTATACATTAAAAAAGTATTTATCTAACCATCAAGATTATCTATTTTTATATTTTTCCGGCGATTATTTACATGACGATAAAGACTATTATCCGTTTTTAACAGGTCTTGACTCTTTGGCATACACAAACAAAGAGGAATTATTGAAGAATGGTGTTATTGAGCTAACAAAAGATATTCCTCATATATCAAATATATCCAACTATATTGCGAATAATCTCATCAACAATAAAAAAGAACTTGTACTAAACCCGATTGAGCAAGAAATATTTAGTAAAATTCAATTTTTGATTAACAATCATAAAACAGTACTTTTTTTTGATGATTTACATTGGTGGGATAAACGCTCTATACAACTTTTAGATATAATTATCAAACGTATCGAATTTGAAAAAGTAGAGAGTAATATAAAAATCTTTTTTACTATTACTCCCAATCAAACTTGTGTACATAGGCAATATATAGATGAGATTATATCAAAAACCAACGCTAAACACTTAGAATTTCCCGTTTTAGAATATAACGAATTTAAAGCGCTTATAGAACAGCGTTTGCAAACTTATGATACTTCTGATGCGCAGCTGCATATCTTGTTTAATTTAATAAATAATCATATGAAAGTTATGACGGAAATTTTACGAGAATTAGAAAAAGGAAAAAGTTTATTAGATTTCCAAAATGTAGATGGCAAAGATTATCTAAACGAACTTTTAGAAAGGCGTTTAAAAGAGTTTGGAGCTACAGGGGAGTTAATTTCTAAGGTGCTTGAATATGCTTCTATTATTGGAATATCTTTTTCGTATTATGAATTAGAAAAAGTTACTCGAATTAATTCGCATGTGTTTAAAGAAATCATTTCGCATGCAACAGAAATGGAATTAATACAGGAAACATCCGAAAAAAATATTGCTACCTTTGCGCATCAAATTGTTCATGAGTTATTTGCGGAAAGAATTAAGGAAAGCAATCATGAATATTCCTATTATTTAACAATTGAACAATGTCTTTCCCAGATTAAGCCAGCTGAGTATTTGAGGAGAGCAAGATATTTATTAAAGGCTGGAGAATTGGATAAGGCAGCTCTTCTTTATTTATTGGATTTTTTGAGACAAATCCGAAACTACGGAGAAGTTTCTTCAGAAACAAAAAATGAGGCAATGCCTATTTTTTCAGATGATTTGAAATTCTATTTAGAGCTAATGGAAAAAGCGTATGATTTTCATAGCAAAAAAAACTATGAAGAAGCATTAAATGAACTTGATTTAATTGAAGAGTTTTATCCTGCAGTATTAGTAGCAGAAAAGCGCATATTGCAGTCCTTTTGCTATACAAAATCGCTCGATAAAGAAATGCGTTTAAAATCTTTTGAGTGTTTAGAAAGTTTTGAAGTAATTGATGCTGTTGATGGAGAAATTGAAATATATGAACGTATTCAGAATAGATTAATGTCTGTATATGCACATTTAGGAATGATTAAAGAATCGTCAGAAGCAGAGTATCGTTTGATGCAAAATTTACGTCCTCGCTATAAATATGATGAAAATGCGGGAATTCGTTTGAACATTGTACGCCGAACATATAATATTGTGCACGGCTGTAAAACTTCAATGGTCTTTATGAAGAAAGCAGTTGATTATTTTGGACCGAAAGATGAATTTCTGGTTCCGGACTATCTTAAACACTATTATATTGCATTAGTAAATTATTCATCAATTTTAACATTGAATGGTATGTTTGCCGATGGATATGAATACATGGAAAAAGCATTAAAGTTAGAAAAGGACTTTTTTAATTTTGCCTTTCCACGTCAACAAATTTTATACAACAATTATATAATTAATGCATATTTATGCAAAAAAATGAAATAATCCATCTAAGTTTAATGAGTCAATAACTTTTTTAGAGCATTCTAACAATAAACTACTTATTTCATTATTAATTTGACGATAATCATAAAAATGATATTCTCTATTCTTACGCAATTCATAAGTTAAAAAATCTGTTCCCATTTTACCATCAGTATTAAATGCTACTGATACAGGCAAAGTTGCTAAAGATTGGTTTGTTTTAATAAATGGAAATTCTATTTCATAACCATCTATAAATTCTTGTACTATTATGGATTGCTTATATTTTTGAGCTAAGCTATATATAAAGTCATCTTTCTCTGATTTATATATAAAGCAGTTTTCTTCGGTTAAGCCAATGCTAGAAGCTTCATAATTTAATTTAGCTATAACCTTAGATCCACATGGTGGTTTTTGCCCCAATAGCCATCCTGTTTTATTATTGTAAAGATAACTTTTTGCACAGGATATACCCAAATTTTCTAATAAGCAACTTGATTTGAATTTATCTCGTGCTAAGCTACATATATACGGATTGCTCCCTGCATACCAAAAATTAAACAAATCACAAAATGACGGAATAAGAGATTTACGTCCAATCAATGTTCCTTTTTGAGCAGAATTTATAACAACAATTTGCTTAGCGGAAGTTTTAAAATAATCATGTTTAGCACAATCAGTAATAAAGTCTTCTTCATCATAATAGCATTTTACACAAAACCCCTGATTTTTTAAGGAATTTACGATCCTGTTATAATTTTCTTCCGAAAGAAATTCTGCATCAACAGAAGAATCTGAATAATCTGAATAATTTTGTGTTTTATTCTTTATATTTGCGATGAAAAAAATATCAATTTTATACTTATAATTTTGTGCTAATGAAATCAAATCAATAAAAGCTTTATGCATTTTTACACACTCCCCAAATATATATTGATTGAAAAATAAATAAATTTTATATACATAATTCTAAGTTATCCTTTATTT
>CANPZP010000095.1 GCA_947589115.1 Candidatus Gastranaerophilales bacterium
AAATTCCGTTATAGGTTTACCCGTGTTAGTGTCAATAAGTCCTGCTTTGCCGTTTTTATAGGCAATCGTAAAATTACTTTCAGTGTAGTTATAAATTTCATCATACATAATTATGCTCCTTTCAAAAATTATTATATTTTATATATGTGTCAATTTCGGACACATATATAATTTAAGGAACATAATAAACATTAATTAATCTATAAAATAAAATCAAAAAGAGTTTTTATATCAATATCTAAAGCATTGGCGATATTTTCAAGGCTTTTTATTGTAATATTTGTTTTGCCTCTTTCAAGCAGACCTACAAAAGAACGGTTTAAATCGGCTTTTTCAGCAAGTGTTTCCTGTGAATATCCCCTGTCTGTTCTGATTATTCGAACTTTATGACCAAGCTTTTTTATTGTATCAACATTTCTCATATACAAAATTTTATTTTTTATTTAAACATGTTTCCAGTTTTTATAATATGCAAATGTATATTATAGTAATCATATTGTGCTATAATATATGCAAATGATAAGAAAATATTCTGTGCCGAATTTGGCATAGATGTGTGATATAATTTTTATTATTAAAAGGAGCCTGTGTCATGCTTAGTAAATTTATTTTATTTATATTAATAATAACAGTTATAGTATTATTAATTTTTTGTACAAAATTATATCTGCAAATAAAAAATATGGGAAAAAAATCTAATATAGGAATTGATGACAGAACAATACAAAAAATTGACTTAAGTAGTAATACCGGAGTTAGTACCTCTCAAGAAGATTGCAGCACTTTAATAAAAGAAAAAAATTCTCTGCAAAGCTGCTATGATGAAAAATTAAAAGAAATAGAAAACTTGAATAACCAAATTAAAAATTTAGAAAATCTCGAAACTGAAAACAAAAATCTAATTGATAAAATAAACATACAAACAAAAGAAATAGAAGAATATAAAAACAAAATAAAAACTATTAAAAATCAAATTTCGCTTTTTTCGGATAAATCATTAAAAAGCACTTTTTTGTTTGCTAATGGACAAAAAGAAGGTGAAGAAAAAATATTTTTTAAAGGTGAGGCGTTTTTAAACAAAATCAAAAACTGGCATGACGGCATTTTAGAAGGACCTTCCACGGTTTTTTATAAAACCGGCGAAAAATATATAGAAATGTATTATAAAGACGGAAAAATAGACGGAAATTATATTGTTTATAACAAAGACGGTTCAATAAAAGAAACATATTCATATAAAGACGGGGTAGCACATGAATGAAAAATTTTTAAATGAGATTTTAACTGCTGATAATTTCGATAAAATAGAAAATATAATAAACGGTGTTGAAGATAAAGAAGAATTGCTTGAACTTTATGATGAAGTTCAAGATATGTTTCAACAAAAATTTGATATTTATAAAAATAAAAAATCGTCAATTTTAGGTTCTTTAAAAAATTTTTTTGCGGATGATGAAACAAGGGAATTAAAGAATATAAATATAGCAGCAACATCTTTGGTTGAAAAAAAATATGAAATAGTTTGTAATGAAATGTATGAAGATATTGAAAATTTTTTCTCATATCGCTCTGAAACAGCAAATAACACTATCGGATTTTTTATATATTATCTGCCGGAAATTAAAAATAATTCTGTTGATATAAATAGCTATAAAAAATGTATTGAGTACGTAGATGATTCAGATGTGCGATTTAAAGAAATAGTCAATGATAAAATTTTAAATAGTGAAAACTTTAAAAAAATGTCTAATTTTACGGGGTATGATAAACTTGATCAAAAAATATCAGCCGAAAGTCAAGACGGATTTGTATCTAATGCCGTACAAGGGTATAATATAGGCGGAAGTGTAACTGCTGCATTAATGGATCCATCCGGTATAAGTGCAATATATGCTGCTAAAACTGCATTTGATTGGGTTAAATCACTTAATAGTAAAAGCAGAGAAGAGGTTATACAATACATTAAGGTCGGAGTTGAATATATTGAATTGGTTGAAAAGGTTATTTCGGAATTTAAAAAAATAATAAGTACTATTGAAGATTTAAAAGATAAGATTGAAAAGCTGGATGAAGAAATATCCGATTTAGATGAATATTTTGTACCAATTATAGCAGATTATGATGAAAAAGATGTTTATTGTGTTCAAATATTTAATAAATATTCCGGTTTAATCAGTTCCATGCACACACTTTTAATGACTGAAATATTATAAAAGGGCATTAATTATGATTTCATTGGCGATAGAAAAAGGTAATCAAGTAATCGTATATAACGAAAAAAATAAACAAACCGCTTGTGTTATATTAGGCGGTGGTAAGTTATTGGGGTATACAGCAAGTTCTTTCAGTATAAAAAGAGGCTGCAGTGTTTATACCTACGATGAACGAGGCAGAGTAGTAGGAACTAAAATAGGATAAGTAAAATTTTATGTTAGATGAGTTTGAAGATTATGACGGGACTCAAAATCCGGGTGTTTATGCTTTATATTTGGATGATTATGGTGTTATAGATGTATTTGGCAGAGAAAATGCAGCCAAAATACGTCAAAGAATGACTAACAGGCTTTTGTATATAGGAAAAGCATCTAATCTATATAGAAGAATTGAAAACCAACATTTAAAAAAAGCAAGAATATCAACTTTAAGAAGAACAATTGCAAGTTTATTAAATATGAATTTCATTCCCGTTTCCGGTAAAAAAGGTTTGACGCAGGAAGATGAGGAAATAATTACAGATTGGTTAAATAAAAATACTTATTTTAAAATTTTAGAAACCTCAACCGAGGCTGAAGCCATAAGAATAGAAGAAGAATTAATAAGACAATACCAGCCGCCTTTAAATATAAAAGGCATAAATGAGTGCTTATAAAATAATTTTAAAAATACTTTCACGAGTAATGACATTGAAAAATTCCAAACGGGAGAACCAACAAAAATAATATCATAATTTGAAATGTCAATATCTTTTATTTGTGGTAA
>CANPZP010000096.1 GCA_947589115.1 Candidatus Gastranaerophilales bacterium
CTACATCCCGAAAAGTCCGTTTAATCTGACCTAACTGCATTTTAACTTTAACAACAACATTATTATGAGTCAAGATATTTTTAATATTTATTATAATAGACATTTTATAGCATTTATTTTATAATTTATACGTCAGAAAAAAACAAGGAAAAAAATGACATCAGACAGTAATTCAGACCAAAATCAGCAAGAAGATATAACTTTTGAAGAGACACGAAAAAGCAATATAAATTTAAGATTCAAGGCGGTAGTAAGAGCTTTTATTGCAAATGTTTTTATAACGTTAATAAAGTTTGTTTCTTGGTATTTTACAAAAAGTTCCGCAATGTTTGCAGAAGCAGTACATTCGGGAGTGGATTCTTTCAACAGTATATGTTTAATGGTCGGATTAAAACGAGGTTCCCGTCCTGCGGATGGTGTACATCCTTTCGGACATGGGTTAGAAACTAATGTATGGACCATTATTGCTTGTATTTTAATGTTTTTTGGTTCGGTTGTATCATTATTAAGCGCTTATAACAAAATATATAATAACAATTACAAGGATGTATTGGAATTACTCAATAATTATGAAGTTTTAGCGATAATATTAATATTAAGTATAATATTTGAGTCTTGGGCAGTTAACAGTGCAGTCCGTGCCGTAATTGATGAAGCTCAAATCAAACATGTAAATCCGTTTATTGATTTTTTTAAATCAATAAAATATGTACATAAAATAAACACACCTACAACAAAATATGTTTGGTATGAAGATGTAGTTGCGCTGACCGGTGTAATAGTTGCGTTTACAGCGGTATCATTATCAAAATATGTATTACCTGATAATCTTGCACATATACCTGACGGAATAGCTTCCGGCATAATTGCATTAATGTTGTTATTTTTAGCCGGGTACATGTTAAAAAATAATGTAAATCTATTAACCGGATTATCGGCAGAACCTCAGGTTGAAGAGGTAATAAAACAGATTGCAGAAAATTTACACTGTGTAAGTTGTGTAAAAGAATTAAAAACAATGAATATGGGTACTTCAGGGCTAATAGTAAATATTAAAATTGAAGTTGACCCTGATATCCAAGTAAAAGAAGCTGATGATATCTCTGAAATGGTTGAAAGAAAAATAAGAGAGCATTTTAATAATATTTCACATATATCCGTTGAGATTGATTCAAATGATGCAGAAGAAAATTGGGAAGATAAATTTGATAAAATAATTCAAGAAGGCGAAAAGATTGATATTATTGACGACAAAGAAGCAAATATGCTTTCAAATTTTTATTCATTTGCCCAAACAGTTGTAAAAGAAATAATGGTTCCACGTCCGAAAGTAACATTTGTAGATGCAGATGACAATCTTGAAAAATTAATAGATTTAATTATTGAGTCAGGACATACAAGAATACCTATATATGAAGGAACGGTAGACAACTTAATCGGAGTTATAAATGCGAAAGATGCTTTAAAAGCATTAAGAGATAAGACTTATGAACAAGAAAATTTTGAAATAAAATCCTTGGCAAGAGAAATAATAATAATACCGGAAAATAAATTTATAAGTGATTTATTAAGTGATTTTACATCAACGAAAAATCAAATTGCGGCGGTAGTTGACGAACACGGCGGAATAGCAGGAATAGTAACGGTAGAAGATATTTTAGAAGAGATAGTAGGAGAAATATATGATGAATTTGACGAATCCCCTACTCCTGAAATTATTAAAATAGATGATAGTACATTAAATGTGGCTTCACAATTAGATATAGATGAAATAAATGAAAAATTTGATTTAGATATACCGAATGAAGATTTTCAAACAATAGGCGGGTATGTATTCGGATTATTAGGGCGTGAACCTGAAATCGGCGACAAAGTGGAAGACAGAAATTTGAATTTCGAAGTTATTGAACTGGACGGAATCAGAATATCAAGAGTAATAATGAAAAAAGATACGCCTTTTAACGATAAAACGGAAACGCCTGAAGAAATACAGGAAGATAATGAAACATTATAAATTCGGATATACAGCAATAATAGGCAGACCAAACGTTGGGAAATCAACGATTTTAAACAGAATAATCGGTCAGAAAATAGCTATTGCAACCAATAAAGCTCAAACAACCAGAAAAAGAATAAACGGCATTTTCACGAATGATGAAGCTCAAATTGTCTTTGTTGATACACCCGGAATCCACAAACCCATTGATAAGCTTGGAGAAAAACTTGTAGACGAAGCAAAAAGCGCAGTACCTGATGTGGATTTAGTATTATTTGTTGTTGACGGTTCCACATCTGCGGGAAGAGGAGATAAATGGATTGTCGAAAACATTTTAAAAAATTATAACGGACAATTAATTATTGTTGCAAATAAATATGACCTTGAAAAAGATATAAACAAAAGAGAAGAGAATCTTTTAAGCTATAAACTGCTTTTTCAAAAAAATTATTCTTGTGTAAAAATATCCGCTAAAACAGGTCGGAATTTTGATACATTAATGAAAAATATAATAAGAAAACTTCCGACAGGCGAAAAAATTTATGATGACGAAGAAATCACGGATGAAACAATGCGTGATATAGCAAAAGAATTAATACGTGAAAAAATACTTTTGTATACAAAAGATGAAGTTCCTCACAGTGTAGCTGTTATCATTGAAAAATATGAAGAAAAGAATGATATTGACAGGATTACGGCACAAATAATAGCAGAACATGAAACCCAAAAAGGTATTATTATCGGAAATAAAGGTTCAATGCTAAAAAAAATAGGAACAGAAGCAAGAAAAGAAATAGAATATACCGCAAATAAAAAAGTATATCTTGAACTACAGGTAAAAGTTATTAAAGATTGGCGAAAAAAATCTAAAGATTTAATTTTTTAATATTTGCTTTTTTATTATTGAAAAAAACTTTTTATATGATAAAATTAGTAAAGAAATTTTCTTGAAAACTAAATATAAATCGGGACGTAGCGCAG
>CANPZP010000097.1 GCA_947589115.1 Candidatus Gastranaerophilales bacterium
TCATGTTTTTTATATCACATAAATACTATGCTTTCCATTTTTAGTAAGTTTAAGATTAAGTTTAATGACAAATAAGCACTCAGAATCGGTGTTAAATATAACTTTTATTTTGTATTTCGTGTATAAATTGCTATTTTCTTGATAAAAATACTAATAAGTGATAAAATAAGAAGTCATGAAGGAAATAAGGAGAAAAAGTATGGGAAATAAGCATCGAATCTACCCCCCCCCGTGGCGGAAAAACCATTGCGTTTACTTTATCTGAGGTATTAATCACGCTTGTTATTATAGGAATCATTGCGGCAATAACTATTCCCGTTTTGATACAAAACCACAGGAAACAAGAATTTACCACAAGGGCAAAAAAGTTTTATTCCGCACTCTCTCAAGCTATAAAGCTCTCTGAAACAGAACATGGTATGCCTTCTGAAGATTGGGATTATGAAAAATATTCAAATGATTATATAGGATGTTACAGGGAATATCTTGAAAAATACATTCCTCTTGATTTTAAATGGGCGGATGACTGGTCAGTTAATGGAAGAACTAATGACGGAATTTCAATTGGAAGTTTTACTTGTGGGAGTAGTGGTATGGGTATGTATGTACATATAAACCCTCACAATCTTAACCAACATATTGATTTTGATATTCCTTCACGTTCAAGAATTGAAAATGATAAAGACGGGATGTTAAAACCGGGAATCAATCCTTATCCCCGTTATAAGACAAGAGAGGAGCAAATAAAGGGATGTAAAAATGCTATTAGTCATTGCACTCAAATGTTAATGAATGACGGGTGGGAAATAAAAGATGATTTTCCCCGCAGAATATAAAGATATAACAAAAATAAATATACAGCCTCTTCAATTTTGAAGAGGCTGTTTTAGATTAAATCAATCGAATAATTAATTTTTTATTAATATTTAATGTAAAATTGAAAAATGATTGTATAAAAGTAATAGATAGTAAGAAGGAGGAAATTATTATGGCAATAAGACCGTTAGGAGACAAGATTGTTATAAGAGTTATTGAAGATGCCGAACAGACATCCGGTGGAATTTTTATACCTGACAGTGCAAAAGAAAAATCACAAAAAGGTGAAGTTATTGCGGTAGGTGAAGGCAAATTTAATGAAAAATCAGAAAGAGAACCTATGGATGTAAAAGTAGGTGAAACAGTATTATTTGCTAAATATGCCGGTACGGATGTAAAAGTAGGTAATGAAAATTTAAAAATAATGTCTGTAACGGATGTTTTAGGCGTTATTGAATAAGAGTTTAAGGAGAATAAAACATGGCAAAAAAAATAATATTTGACGAAGAAGCTCGCAAAGGGTTATTAAAAGGTATAGATGCCGTTGCTGATGCTGTCAAAGTTACATTAGGGCCAAAAGGTCGTAATGTTATATTAGAAAAGAAATTCGGTTCACCTCAAATTGTAAACGACGGTGTAACAATAGCAAAAGAAATTGAACTTGAAGATCCTTTGGAAAATTCAGGTGCACAATTATTAAAAGAAGTATCATCAAAAACAAATGATGTAGCAGGAGACGGAACAACAACAGCTTCTGTTTTGGCTCAAGCAATAGTAAGAGAAGGTGTCAGAAACTTAACGGCAGGAGCTAATCCTATGTGTATGAAACGAGGAATGGATAAAGCCGTTAATATTGCTTTAGAAACAATAAAGAAAATGGCACAAAGTGTTGATTCACAAGAAAAATTAGCTCAAGTTGCTTCTATTTCCGCAGGAAATAATGATGAAATAGGTAAACTTGTTGCGGAAGCAATGGAAAAAGTAGGGCATGACGGTGTTATTACCGTTGAAGAATCCAAATCAACAGGAACTAATTTAAAAGTTGTTGAAGGTATGCAGTTTGATAAAGGATATATATCTCCTTATTTTGTTACTGACCCTGAAAGAATGGAAGCAGTTCTTGAAGATGCTTATGTTCTTTGTGTTAATAAAAAAATAAATTTAATTGCGGATTTAGTACCTGTACTTGAACAAGTTGCAAGGGACGGACGTTCTTTATTAATCATTGCGGAAGATGTTGAAGGTGAAGCATTAGCAACATTAGTTGTTAATACGATGAGAAAAGTATTAAGAGCAGTTGCCGTTAAGGCTCCGGGCTTTGGTGACAGAAGAAAGGCAATGTTAGAAGATATTGCTATTTTAACGGGCGGTCAATTATTTACTGAAGAACTCGGTATTAAACTTGAAAATGTTACTGTTCAAATGCTTGGTATGGCTAAAAGAGTTACTGTTACTAAGGACGATACAACAATTGTTGTCGGAGATGAAACAAAACGTGCTATTGAGGACAGAGTAAAATTAATCAAACGTCAAATAGAAACATCTGATTCCGAGTATGACAAAGAAAAACTTCAGGAAAGACTTGCTAAATTATCCGGCGGTGTTGCCGTTATTGAAGTTGGGGCTGCTTCCGAAGTTGAATTAAAAGAAAGAAAACTTAGAATTGAAGATGCTCTTAATGCTACAAGAGCTGCTAAAGAAGAAGGTATAGTTCCCGGCGGCGGTGTTGCTCTTGTAAGAGTTATGCAGGATTTGGAAAAAGCTATCAATACTGTTTCTTATACTACTGACGATGAAAAAGTAGGATTCAGAATTTTACTTGAAGCTTTATATATTCCGTTAAAACAAATAGCTGATAATGCCGGAGTTAAAGGTGAAGTTGTTGTTGAAACAGTTAAAAAACTTCCTTTAAACGAAGGTTATGATGCAATGACTAATAAATATGTTGATATGATTAAGTCAGGTATTGTAGACCCTGCAAAAGTAACAAGAAGCGCACTTCAAAATGCGGTATCTGTAGCAGGCATGCTTCTGACAACCGAAGCTGCAGTAGTTGAAATACCCGAAAAGAAAGCTCCTGCAATGCCTGATATGTCAGGTATGGGCGGAATGGGCGGCATGATGTAGCGAAATTCCGTACGGACAAAGTC
>CANPZP010000098.1 GCA_947589115.1 Candidatus Gastranaerophilales bacterium
CAAATACTTACACTATTAAATAAGGAGACATTATGAATATTTTTAAAAAACTTAAAATTACCGATTACATTATTATTTTAGGCATTATTATACTGCTTGCAATAGGTACTTTTGCAGTATTAAAGAAAAAGCATTTTTCTAATTTACCCATAGAAAAGGAAGTAAAAGTTCAATTTGAAGTATTCTTTAGAGGTGTTACCATTTCAGCTCAAAGTGTACCTTTTAATGTAGGGGAAGATGCATTTATTACAATCAGAAATGTTCCCTATACGAAATTAAAAATAGTTGCGCTTGACGGCAGACCCAGAGTAACTTTAATACCTGCAAAAAATGATAAAGGCTATGTGATTGCGGAAGATGTTTCCACACCAAATTTATATGATTTTATTATCAGGCTTGAAGATAAAGCAAAAAAGACTCCTGACGGACTTGTTTTGGGCGGTAATAAACTTAAAATGGGACTCCCGGTTGTAATTGAAGGCGAAAAATACAGATATTCCGGTACTGTTTCTAATATTATCGAAATAGAGGATGAAAACAATCTGTAATGAAAATACTTCAATCCTATTTATTTGATTTATTAAATTCAGGACTTGCATTTATTCAGAATAAGACTGATAAAATAAGGCAAAACAGTTTTTTGTTAAACAATATTGATTTGTTTATTTTAGCTGCCGTAATTATTACGTACGTTTTATCAGTATTTACCGATACAAATACAATGGCAATAGCATCATTTTTTGTGCCGGTGCTGGTTTTTCTGAAAGTATTAATTACAAAAGGGGAAAACATAGAGCTTGAAAGATGCAATTTTTACTTAATTATATATCTTTTAATATGTTTAATAAGTAATTTTACATCTTCAATGCTGCCTGAAAGCATTTACGGTTTTATGAAAACGCTGATGTATATCGGTTTTTATTTTGCAATTTGTCAATTTCTTAAATCAAATAAGAAATATATTACATTTTTATTATTAACAATAGGATTATTAGTATGTTTTGAAAGTATTGCCGGAATAATTCAAAACAGTATGCATTTAGAGAACATATCAACATGGCAGGATGTCAGCTATTTAAATCCTGAGGATGTTTTATGCCGTGTTTACGGGACTTTAAAGCCTTATAATCCGAATTTGCTTGGCGGTTATTTAATTGCAGGCATTTCATCCATTCTCGGAATAAGTATATTACTATTTGATAAAAAGTATTATAAGAGCGCAATAATCGGATTAATACTCTTTTTAATCTCATCATTCGGTGTATTTTTAACAGGTTCAAGAGGTGCTTATGTAGCTTTATTTGTTATTTATATCGGGATTGCCGCAGCCTCTTATAAAGTTATATTTTCGGATATAAATCTTGAGAAGTATAAGAGAATGTGGAAACAATTATTTTCCATAGGGGTTATATGTTCCGTTCTATTTATGATAATAAATCACAGAATATTTCAACGTTTAATGTCGCTTTTTATACTAAGAGGGGATTCATCAACTTCTTTCAGATTAAATGTTTATAATTCTTCACTGCAAATGTTTCATGACAATTGGCTGTTCGGAATAGGAGTAGGGAATAAAGTATTTAGAGAAATCTACGGATTATATATGTTAACCGGCTACGATGCATTAAGCAGTTACTGTATATTTCTCGAAATGGCGGTTGAAAGCGGTATTTTTTCTCTTATAGCTTATTTATTATTTATTTTCATTTTAATGAAAGAGGGAATAAAAGTTTTCCGTAATACAACTGATATAAGATTAAAATCCGTTTTATTTACTGCAATAATTTCAATAGCGGCAGTATTATGTCATGGAATATTTGATACAATTTATTTTAGACCCCCGGTTCAATATTTATTCTGGACAATGGCGGGAATAATAACAGTATTAACAAGAGAAGAGAAAATACAACAATGAAAATACATGAATATCAGGCAAAAGAACTGTTTAAAGCATATAATATAAATGTTCCGTATTCAAAATTATGCGAAAAGAAAGAGGATATAAAATCCGTATTAGAAGGGATGAGAATGCCGTGTGTAATAAAAGCGCAGGTGCATTCAGGCGCAAGAGGGAAAGCGGGCGGAGTTAAATTAGCCTCCGATTACAACAGTGCCGTTACCATTGCGGAAAACATTCTTGGTATGGAGTTAAATTCCCTTCAATCAGGTGTAAAAAAGGTACATAAAATATTAATTGAAGAAGCCATAGATATACAAAAGGAACTTTATTTAAGCTTAACTTTTGACAGAAAAAATGAATGTATTTCATTAATAATTTCAACACAAGGCGGTATGGATATTGAACAGACCGCAAAAGTATCTCCGGAGAAAATCCATACTTTAACCATAAAAGAGCCGATTTCAAAAGAGAATCCGATTAATTTTAATCCTGAAGAAACAGTTAAAAAATTAGGTTTAAAACCGGAAATTAACGTCAAAATATGTGAAATAATTTATAATTTATACCGTCTGGCAATAGAAAAGGATGCGTTATTGGTTGAAATTAATCCTCTTGCCATAACAAAAGATGATGAAGTAAAAGCACTTGATGCCAAAATAAACTTTGATGACAATGCACTATTCAGGCATGAAGAAATCCTTTCCTTAAAAGATAAATTAGAGGA